>CAXGTB010000152.1:0-3738 GCA_964012565.1 uncultured euryarchaeote
ACCATGCAAGAACCACAGTTTCCACTCGTACAGTTTGTAGGTATGTCGACGTTAGCTGCGTGTGCATGCTCGACCAATGATTTACCTGGTATTTCCTTAGTTTGGCCTAACAACTTCGCACCACGAAGGAAGCGAATTAGGCCCATTGAAACACCTCAACGGTCTTCCCAGCGTGACCAGCGTCCGGTTTGCTTGTTGAAGTAAAGTCCTGCCTTCTTCATCCACTTGTTGAACTTGGTTGCACCTGCACCTGTTCTGAGGATGAAGTCCTCACGATCTTCTTGTGCCTGGATGTAACCCTTGGCTGCTAATGTTTGGTCGATCCAATCATCGATACTCATCAATCCGCTTGTCAATACAGATTGCTCTGCTGCTTGTGTCATTGTATCCGCATCAGCACCTGTTTGCTTCAACTCATCCTGTACCAATTGATTGATTGTAGCGAAGTCCTGGGATGCTGGCTTTGGTGGAACTGGATTTCTTGGACGAGCATCTGGATCGATGGCAATTCTACCGCCGTTTTCCATAATCTTGTCTACCGCTAGAGAAAGTCCAGGAGAGAATGGAGTTTCACATTCCCAGCAAATGAATGACCAATTATTGGGATCATCCGGGTTTCTGCTTGTACGCGGGTCCATTTCTTCTCCACATGTTGGGCACGCATGAAGAATCAATGTAGGTACAATCTTTCTACGGAAGTCTACAATATCTTGAGGAGTTCCTTCCAATTCTAGCATTTCATGGTCACGTGCCGCTTCCAGGCCACGTGTTTCCAACTGATCACGAATCTTGACTTTCTGGTCATCCTTACCTTCATCGTGTAGATTGTTTTCCAACTTGACAATCAATTCTACAGTCTTCCCAAGTCGGTTCATTACAAGCTTCTTTGCACGGAATGCCTCGACCTTGGCCAACTTAAGTCTCTCTTTTTGCTCTGCTAATTCAGAGAGTACGTCCTTTTGTTGACGCTTGAATTTCAATTCCTCGATTTTGCTCTCAGGCTTACGCTGTGGTGCTAAAACCTTGGAAAGGAATCTTTCTTTTCCGTGAGTTTGAGGACCGGCGGTGATGATTTCAAGTACACCTTCAGCGATGTCAGGTTTCAATCCATAGTTCTCAATTAGTTGAGCCTTATCGATCTTTTTTAGATCTCCGATTTTAATTCCAGCATCTGCCAATTGCATTGCTGTTGTCTCGTCGATTCCTCGACGAAGTAGAGCCAGATATGTGTCCTTCTTTGCCATGTGCACCCCTCCGACGGAAGCAGCCGAGCGGGCGGTTAGATGTCAACCCATCGCCTCACGAGCATCCTCAAGAAGTCGTGCTAATTCGAGCCAATCTTCAATTTCGAGATCCTCTGGACGCTCTTCAATAAAATCACAATCGATGTACTGTATAGCATCGCGATAGGCTTTAGCATGCCAGCCGTTAACTCTAGCAATTCTTTTTGGAGCTTTTGAGAGAGTATTTCGCAATTTTTTGCGTCTTTGAGCAAAGGCTTGCCGAATCAACAACTTCGCCAACTTGGAATTTGCGGGAGATTCCTTTCTCTTCATTGTAACCAAACGAGAATGAACCTGAGGCGAGGGTGAGAAACAGTGAGGCCCAACTCGCATTTCAAATGTACAATCCCAATCAAGCATAGTGCACATTCCAAGGCTGCCTCTATCACTTTCCCACTCTACTACCAATCTTTCAGCGAATTCCTCCTGAACGAGGATTACTACGTAGTCTATCGATTGGGTTCTAGTAATTATATCGATTAATGGAGATGAGATTTGGTATGGTATATTGGCAACCACTTTGTTGGCTTTAGGCCAGGTTTCTTTGAGTGCATCGCCCTCTATTAAATTCAAATCCGGAAAATTGTCTCTAAGAAATTCACAAATCCCAGAATCGAGTTCTATCGCAGTAAGCGTGCAACCCGATTCCAGTAATCTTTCTGTCAAAACTCCTGGACCAGGCCCGATCTCAATCACATTATCATCTGCTGAAATATCTGCTAGTGAAATCGTTTCATCTAGAACCTCTTCATTGTTCAAGAAGTGTTGGCCTAGAGATTTAACATTGTCTTGACGCATTCGTAGGCGGTCAATCAAAACCCGGGCGCCTCGGCCCATGGTAATCACTCACCTTGACGCAATAGTAAATCCAACAATCTAGGCTGGAGGCCTCTGTCTTCTATCTCAGAGACGAAACGCCTAGCAAGTAATTCTGCTGCGTTTATGTTACAATCCTCGTCTAGTTGTGCAAAACTTTCCCAACCAACTCTTCCTCTACTTGCAACCATTTCCAAAGCCTTCTTGTTACCAACACCTGGAAGGAGTTCAAAGGCGTGCATCTTCAGAGACAAGTTACCTGCTCTGTTGAAGAATTGTTGAACAAATACATCTGGTGATTCCTCAATCATCTGCTGAATCACAAGTGGTAATTCTTTAGAGGCTGCATTGGATAAATCACGAATTCTAGCAAATCCTAGAACATCTTGAACTACATCTCTCTGGGAGTGGTCGATTCCCATGTAAATTTTAGAACCAACTGTTTGCAAGGAAGCGCTTGACTTCGGGCGCAAGCGAATTACATGCAATTCCGGTTCTGTGACTACGACGATTGCTGCGCTTGCTTCTGGATGATCGATTACTCGACACCATTCCACTTTCAGCAATGGATCTGGCCTATCGCGATTATTTCTGTGGTTTCCACCGCGGTGCTCGTTACGCATTGTAATCACCGATTGTCGGTATTGTTCATTCGACGCCAACGTGTTGGCGAACGATGTCAAGAACTGCAGTCACGTCAGCGCCATCGATTGAGATTCGACGGCTTGCGATTACAGCACGTACATCGTCTTCATGCATTGGCATGAGTTCGGCTAGCTTAGCCGCTAATTCAGAATAATCTTTGAATAATTCAATATCCATTATTGCACTAAAAATATCATTGAATACCTTAGGATCGGTTGGGTAACCATTGCGATTGTTACTAGCAGCCCACTCTGCGTGTTGTAGAGCAGCCTTTTGTTCATAGGTTAGGAAACCACGGCGGTTCTGTGCATCCAAAAGCATGTCTCTTACAGATGCGTAATCAGTGAATGTTTCTTCATCAGACATAATTATCACTCCAGTGGTTTGAGGTGCTCCGGGCGTGCTACAACGGTCTTTTGCATGTTGCCGTCCTTTACTGCAACTACCCATGCCTTACCTTGTCGTCCCTGGATAAATCCAGTTCTACCTTGGAATCTGCGGTGGGGCATACCCATCTGTTGACTGCCGTCTAAAACAATCGCTACACGGTCTCCCTCAGAGTACTCGTGCATGATTCGACTGATGCTTACACGGCCTCTTTCGTGACGTCCGCGACGTAGAATAGTTCGGGTCCCTTGGCGTTGGCCTTTGGATTTCTTCATGGTAATCGCACTCCTGCTTCTCGTGTCATAAGACCATTCGAAGCAACTTGCCGACCTACCCGGACCATATAAGCACCGCGACGCGGTTAATCAGCATGAATATCGGCAACATCGAGCCATTCGACTGTGCATTTTGCCTTGACTAAAGAAGCGATAGATGGTTGGGTCCTTCCGCCGTCCCCATGCACTGTTTCCTTAACATAGGTCCCTGATTCACATCTAAGACTGAATTCAGCGATCATATTGCCGTCTTCATCAATCTCTACAGATGGATTAGATGTCTCGAGAACTTTTCTTTTCCTGATTTTGTCCGCACGTCGGTGAGCTACTCG
>CAXGTB010000153.1:0-3731 GCA_964012565.1 uncultured euryarchaeote
GGGAAAGCAATTGCGAAGAATATCATTCCTGCAACAAGAATTTGTGTTCTTTGATCGGTTTTTAGGTCTTCCATGAAAGCCATCAATATCCCTCGCTCGTGTTTACGCTGTAAGTGGTAGTTTCCAAGTGTTTTGGTTCATTTCTTCTCCCACTTGGTCAATCCCAACTTGGCAAACGCCTTACGTGACCTCCTGAAAACAGGCAA
The DNA here is from genome assembly GCA_964012565.1 of uncultured euryarchaeote. Lineage (GTDB taxonomy): Archaea > Thermoplasmatota > Poseidoniia > Poseidoniales > Poseidoniaceae > MGIIa-K1. The sequence goes on from CAXGTB010000153.1 coordinate 207, forward strand.
TAGATAACCAATTCTACTACGCTCTCCAAATGACCATTTCCAAGGACAGCGTGGAAGAGATTTAGCCCATTGGCGAATTAAATCGAGGGCCTCTTCATTTCCTTGTCCGCCAGGAATTGTCCATGCTGCCATATTGATTGAGCCGGCACTTCCTTTGGTTTCAGCCCAAGAGTGCAGCTCTAATCCTTGCAAAGGCCCATCCATAATCTCAACGCCAAGTGTTCTAGCACTTTGTGCCATAGGAATTATGATTGCAAAGCGGTCAACTAAACGGCTTCCTTCATGAGTTGTAAGAGACCATTCGTTTGATTCAATGATTAATCGAAGCGCCTTGATGTTCTCAATAGGCGAGGTCGAAACCTCGAGAGTGAACTCCTTGCGCTTGAGCATTAACTAAACCGAAATGGTACGATATGAAGAAGATAGGGGGTGCATTCCTCAATCGAATGCTGGAAAGGCCACATTCCTCCCCCCGGGAAGGGGGGAGGTTGTGGATGGTCCATTCACGGCCTGTCCCGCAATCCCCAGCCCAAAATATGGGCGAGGTTGACCACGGACTGTGGACCGCTTGGTTAACCGTAACTGGACCCTGCTCACGCTGAAGGCCAGATGGCCTGCGTGTTCTATTGGATCAGTTCGATTCAATCCTGACTTCAGCCGAAGAGAGAACCAAGTCCCTCGAAGCCGCCACCGTCGTCTTCTTCCTCTTCTTCCTCTTCCGCAGCAGGTGCAGCGGCGTCGGAAGCAGCAGCTGCAGCAGGTGCAGCAGCGGCAGGGGCAGCGACAGCGGTAGCCATAGCTTCGGCGATGTCAACGCCACCAAGTGAAGCAACTAGTGCTTTCACGCGGGCAGCGTCTACATCCACACCAGCAGCCTTTAGGACTGCAGATACAGCATCATCGTCAATTGTCTTTTCAGCAGAGTGCAGAAGCATTGCAGCGTATACGTACTCCATTCATTTTCACCTCATTTTTTTCAATTCAACCGAACAAGGACCCAAGGCCGTCGAAACCGCCTTCTTCCTCTTCTTCTTCTTCCTCTTCAGCCTCGGTTGGGGCTTCATCGGTGCTCGTGGCTACTGCTGCAGATGCTGCAGCAGAAGCGGCTGCGCCAAGAAGTTGGCTTAGCTCTTCGTCGAGTGCGTCAGCAGACAAGGATCCCGCTAGGCCCATTGCGCCGCGGTTTGCTTGTCCGATTAAGTGCGGCATAGTCTCTGTTGTAGCGATTGCCGCTTTCAATGCCACTGCAAGCGCTTCTCCGCTTGCCTTGGAAATGAGTGTAGGGGTTGTTTGTGATGTAAACCAACTGATGTTGCATGCAAGATTGAATGCACCCGCTCCGAAGCTGATTAGGTCAGTTTCGAATTGTTCGTAGTCGATATCTAGAGTCGCTGGTTCGAATCTGGTTCCATCTTCGATAGTACCACAAAGTCTCAATCCTGTTACGATTGGATTGATTCCAATCTTTGAAAGCATTAATCCAAGGTCGCCCTCAAACACTTCACCTTCGTTTAGAACGGTTACTTTCTTTTGGATTTCAACAGACCCTTTTACGATCTTAGCAGGAATACCTACAGAGTTTAATTCTCCAACAATTGGACCTGGTGGCATACCAGTATTCATTTTCTCGACTATGATATCGTGAGGAGCAACGTCGCCTGGCTTTGCAGCACGGCCTGCTTCGGTCTTTTTCAATTCAGAGAAAACCTCGAATGAATTCATATCTGTTTGGACCAATGCTGGTTGAACGGCAGATGAATACAATTCTTCTAAATCAGAAAAATCATTTCCTGTTGCTTCCCATGCCAACTTCATCAATCGCTTCTTTGCGACTTGGATGCTCATGGATGAGCGAAGATTAGCACGCATACCTAGCATAGCACCTGCTGGGACACCGTGAATATCGATTACTGCCAGTGTTCCGCCCTTGCTGAGCATATCTGTAAGAGAAGCAACTGTGTCCTTCTTCCACGGGGAGACTTTAGGAATCAATTGATCACCTCGATCTTGTTTGCAGGTCCCATTGAGGTCTTGATGTATAGGGAACGGATGTTTCCAATTCCACGCTCTAGCTTCGAGGTAACACGAGTGTAAACCTCCATAGCGTTCTTCAACAACTCTTCATGAGATTGAGCACGAGTTCCAAAAGATGCTTGGAAGGTAATCTTGTCTCTGGACTTGACTACAGTAGTTGACTGTAGACCATTAGCAATAACTGATGGGTCTACTACTGGTGGAACTGGACGAGGCATCTTACCACGAGGACCTAGAACTACACCGAGGTATCTACCGATAAGACCCATGTGAGGTACTTCAGATAGGAAGAAATCGTAAGCGTTCGCCAGCTTCTTTGCTGTTCCCTTGTTCTTACCAAGTTCTTCGATTTCAGATGGGTCAATGACGTGAATTCCTGCTGCTTTTGCTTTTTGTGCTGCATCAGACGCAGCAAACATTGCGATCTTGATTTCTTTTCCACGACCGTTTGGAAGACGAATTTCTTCCTGGATACGGTTGTTCGGATTTTTCAAATCAACGTCTTTGATTGTGAATGCTATATCTAGCGATTCTACAAATTTACGTTCTGGAGCGCCTTCGATGGCGTTCTTGATTGCTTCAGATATTTTTTCTTCCATATTCTGTCACCACTTCGGTCTGCGAAGGATATGTCCCTCTACCGCGGTCCGTGAATCAGTTCAAGCAAAGCGTGCGTCCCAATCTCCATTTTCAATTGTCTTCAATGCATCCTTAGCCCAGAGACCATCAATCTTTACACGCATAGCGACACAAGTGCCGATGACCTCACGGGTCTGCGCTTTCAGATCTGCTCCGGTTAGGTGGCCGTCGTCGTTCTTTTGACGAGCAACGTCCATTGCTTTCTCGAGGCTCAAGTCCTCAGTAGCGGCGTCCAAACTGCCATTGCACTTCTTTACACCTAGAGCTTTCTTGATTAGCTCGCTGGTCCAAGGCTTTGGCATGCATGTTCACCTCTGATACTCACGGACGTGAGCAAGTTGCCGACTTGCCTCCCCTATTTAATCGCGCCGCGTCCCTTAATTTCGGGCCAACAGTCAATTATTCGCTGTTACTATCTAGTAAATTTTGGAAGTTACCATGCAGCACTCCACTGAGCGCAGTCAATCCCCAAATGGCTAGAGGGGGTATATTGTCTGCGAAAGCCATCTTCATTGAATCGCCATCGCCTATTTGCCAGGTGAGCCCCATAGCACATGCAACAACGAACCAAATCCATGCTGGACCTGCGATTACCGCTGTTAATCTTGCTTGTTCTTCTCCACTCGTGAAGAAAGCCACATACAACATTGTCACAGATGTAAGTAACATAAATCCTCCAATCAACACTTGAGGATCGTCTGCCCAATCGGTTTGCAGAATAATTCCAACAACCGCGTGGATTAATGCGGTTAAGATCAACCAAATTTTTGGATTTAGAATTTTCTTAACTTGATCCATTTCATGCACCTTCTTCGGCAGCACCTGGTAGTGACACTTTACCTGCTAGCATCA
>CAXGTB010000154.1:0-3680 GCA_964012565.1 uncultured euryarchaeote
TTGGGGGTTATATCGGTTCTAAGTTTGGTTCTGAAAGATTCTCTCAGAATGCGGTTAGAAACACACTAGTAACGGTTATGATATTAGCAGCAACTAAACAAATAATAGATTTGTTTTTGTTATGGTTTTGATCAATTGAATGAATCTTCGTGGCCACAATGCGGGCATGAAATTGTATATCGTGCCTTTTTTGGTTTTGGAACTTTCATAATTGCTCCGCATAAACTACATTGGTGTTTGATTGTATCAGGTTCTTTTGATTTTGGAGCTTCATCTAGAGTGCGCCCTACTTGTGTTGACCATCCGACTTGATCTGTATAAGAGTCCGTTTTCTTTAATTTAGAACTCTTTAGAGAAAGACGAAGTTTACGCTTCTTCTTTCGGCGCTTACCAGGAGGGGTTTTCTTGGTTGCCATGGATGACGGTATATGTCACTGTATTCAATGACTTCGCTTAAAGAATTAAATAAATTCAATTTGGATTTAAGAGATAATGGTTGATTCACCGTTTATTGGTGTATGTACAGTGTGCCCCTTTTTCTCTAATTCTTCAACAAGTGGTGGTCGCGCGTGGTTTGGATCTGTATGGTAAACAACTACTGTTTCTGCTTGACATTCTTCTGCGAATTTGACAATTTCAGAATGTCCTGCGTGTGTTGAAAAGGAGAATTGGCTTACTTCTAACTCGATTGGTGTTCTCTTGTCCCATATCGGAACGTGTCCTTCATCCAATAACATACGTCCACCAGACCCCTTTGCTTGATATCCTGTGAGTAATATTGCGTTTCTTGGATCCATTCTTAGGCGGTTTAGATACCAAATAGATGGTCCTCCATCCATCATCCCTGATGTTGAAACTATACAATCTGCATCCAGTGCCTTCTTTTTATCTGATTTTGAAGAAACTCTTCTGCACCATCTCCAAGCATCCTCTAATGCTCCTGGATCCCTGAGTGATTCTGGATGCTCCATTTGCAATCTTGCAACATGTTTACCCATTCCATCAACATGAACATCAAGTTCTGGAAGATGTTTGTGTAAGGTCATTACAATATCTTGTGTTCTACCGTTTGCAAAAGCTGGAATTAAAGCGGTTCCACCCCTATCTTTAATTTCTACAATTCGATCTATAAATTTCTGAATTGTTTCTTCTTTACTAGGGTGTTCTCTTCCACCATAGGTACCTTCTACAAACAAAACATCGCATTTTTCTGGTTTAGCACCTGAAACTAAAGGAGAATCTCTGGTATCGAAATCTCCTGTAAAAAGAAGTTTATGAGTGTCGGTTTCAACGTTTAACATAGCTGCACCTGGTATATGTCCTGCTTTAGTCAATTTTAATTTCCAAGAATCTTTTTCCCAACTCTCATTAAAATTATGAGTTTTCCAAGAAGATGTTGCTATGTCAATATCTCTTTTATCCCATGCTAATGGGTAACCTTCCAATCTACTTACTTTGTAACAATCATTCCACATCATATGGCTAATTTTTGCAGTTAGGCTTGTTCCATGTAGTGTTGTTCTATGACTAGAACAAAGCCAGGGAGCCATTCCAAGATGATCGATATGAGAATGTGTAATTACTGCATCTTTGATATTTGGAGCTTCATGAGGATATTTTGGAGGATCTGTTGGTGCTAATCCGTAATCAAGTAACATTTTTGTTCCTTTTTTATCTTCGAATACGCAACCTACGTTACCTACTTCGTTCCCTCCTCCTAGGTAATGATATCTAATTCCAATATCAGGAGGAGTGTTTGGATATGATGTTGTCCTACCGGGTGAATAGAACACCATGTTATTGCGTTTTAATCAATCACCAATGAATATGTCGGACCCCTGTGTTTCCACTGGAGTGAATATCATAGGTAAACGATCAATGAATTTAGTAGTGATAGTTAAGGACTAGACGCGATAAACATCAATGGGTCTTACTTCATTCAAGTTAAGATATCATCATTCCTTACTTCTTAACGACCCCAACATAATCCTTCCAGTGGAAATTGGGGGGTGGATTACTGTAGTTTGTTTTAGATGTATATTTATTAGGAAATTATTCTTATGCAGAATATTTTGATATCGTATTTTTAGTATTAATTTATTTTATTCAACTTCCAATGGTAATTCGGCCGATGGTTCAATGAGTGTGTGTCCACTGCAACTAACCATGGCGAAGGTCTCAACAGCAACATTTGTTGTTGACGAAGATCTTTGTTATGGGTGCGGGGCTTGTATAGCTCTTTGTCCAACCAATGCTTTAGATTTAGTAAATAGACTTGCAATAGTTGAACAAAACGATTGTACACTCTGTGAACATTGTATTCCTTCTTGTCCTGTATTTGCATTGAGCATCAAGGGTGTTAATTGATGATTCAAATAGCGGGGGCGGGAATAAGAGGACTTTCTTGTGCCTTATATTTGTTAGAAAGAAATCACGAAGTTACAATTTTTGAATCTAGGCAAGAAATAGGAAACCCTGTTAGATCACCTGGAATAATAAAAAAAATACCCGAGGAATTCATCGATAGAACATCAGCAAGAAAAACGAAATCTGGATGGGCTTTTAGAAGAGAATGGTTTGAAAAAGAATTAGCTAAAAAGGTAGCAGATCTTGGAGGAATAATACTTCTAAAAACACAAGCTCCTTCAAAGTCAATAAATTGCACAGGTGGTAAATCAAAATCACCAGGATGGCCTTCATCGGGAACACAATACGACTTAGAATTATGGAATGGTGGAATAATGATTAATCGAGGAATACCATCTGAATTTACAATCGATGAAATGGAAGAAGACAGATTTTGTTTTGTAAGAGGAGATGGATTAGTTGAATGTTGGATTAGAGGAAAACTCCCAAGACCCACCCAAGGGTGGTTAGAAATAATGTCTGGGGAACATCCATACAATTCCGATAAAATTTGGGCTGATGAATCAGTGTTGGAAGGAGAAGAAATAGCCAAAAACCTCATTCATTCTCTTCAGGAGTTGTCATAATATGCTACCAGATATCGGGCTGATGAATTATGTTCTCGACCGAAGTCAAGGATGTAGGCATATCACTTTGATCGACCCAGGGAAACAAAGTTCAGAAATAGCCACTAGAAGGGCTATAGCAGCTATAGAAGCCGGATCGAATATGATTTTTATCGGCGGTTCAACAGATACCCCTGACGAAATAGTTCACCAAACATGTAAAGCGATTCAAGAGGCTTTAGAATTACAGATTTTTGCAGCAAGCCAAGACCCAACATCTGATGAACAAAAATGGCAAATTCCAGTTGTTCTATTTCCAGGGGGAGCACACGCATTATCTCCTGCTGCAGACGGAATTACATTCATGATGCTAATGAATTCAAAAAGTAGGAAATTTTTGATTGGAGAACAGTTACAAGGAGCATCATATTTAGAAAAGTTCGGAGTTGAAGCATTACCTACAGGATATTTGGTATTTTCACCTGGGGGAAAGGTTGGCGAAATTGGTGAAGCAGAATTAATAAATCCAAATCAAAATGAATTGGTTAACTCTTATGCATTAACAGCTAAAATGTTCGGTTTCAAAATTCTCTATCTCGAAGCAGGAAGCGGGGCATCATCACAAGTAGATCCAATTTGTATACAATCAGCTCGAGAAGTTGATGAATTATGTTTAATGGTTGGCGGTGGAATTAGAACCGGTGAAGA
>CAXGTB010000155.1:0-3605 GCA_964012565.1 uncultured euryarchaeote
CGATATGAAACCAACCAAAACTATGACTCCAATAAACCAGGGTGCGAATACAAGTCCAGATATTACTCCGCTACCTACTGTCATGGCCGAATCTTCTTCTTCATCGCTATTATCCTCTGGTTCTGGCTCCGGTACCGGCATGGGTTCAACGATGATTGTACCAACCATTCCAAGGTCTGCATGGGGCTCACACACGTACTGATAGGTGCCGTTTTCACCTAATTGGAATGTGTAATTGTACTCAACATTCCGTTGAGGGTCACCTGAATCAAATAGACCATTTTCTTCAACAGCATTGTGTGCTAAGAGTTGACCTTCCCAAAAGAAACGGACTGTATCCCCTTCCTGTAGAATAATTGTATCAGGAGAAAATCTGAGTTGTGTTCCATCAACTGTTACCGTGAACACTTGACCTTCAGATTCGTTTAGATTAGATTTGACGGTGATTTCGGAGAAATCTTCTCGAATATCAGGTTCTTTAGCAGTGTTTGAGGCAACTGCGATGGAGAAAGTAATCACTAAAGCCAGCGACATTAGAACAAATGCCACTGGAAACTTTCTGCTCATACCTTTCGGTAATCGCCTTATGTCATAAGAACTACTGGTTTTTGTCATTCAATCGTTAATGACACCGGGATTCTTTGCAAGGTCTCTAGTGATGTTCTTCTGGTGTGATTCGATTGTTCCACCGCCGATCTCAAGAAGTTTGGAATCTCTCCATAGGCGCTCTACAACATACTCAGCTACGTAACCATAGCCACCCATTACTTGTATTGCAGCGTCAGCGATTTCCTTAGCTGCCGTTGTTGCAAATAATTTGACACCATCGCTATCCAGTCTTTGACCTGCTTTACCTAACACTAGATTATTTGCAGTATCATAGATGTATGCTCGCATAGCACGGTACTTTGCCCAAGATTCACCGATGTAGCGTTGCATCTGGCCAAAATCACGAATCTGTTTTCCAAATGCTTCTCTATCAGTAGCATATTTATTCATTTCAGATAAGCAACGTCGGGCAATTCCTAGAGACATTGCCGCTAATGCAACTCTTTCGATTTCCAGATTCCTCATCATATGAATCATAGAATCTCCTGCTTCGCCGACTAAATTATCTGCGGGTACAATACAATCTTCAAACACAAGTTCCGCTGTATTGGATGCACGCATACCAGTTTTGTCAATTATTTTTTGACCAACACTGTAACCTGGCATTCCTTTCTCCACTAGGAAACTGGACAACTGTGCTCTACCCTTTTCGTCAGCACCGGTCTTCGCATATACCCAAACTACGTCTGCAGGAGTTCCATCTTCATCGATGCATCCATTGGTAATCCACATTTTTCTTCCATTGATTACCCAAGAACCATCATCTCTTTGAACAGCAGTTGTGGTTAATCCCATAACATCAGTTCCTGCATCTGGTTCGCTCATTGCCATTGCACCAATCCATTCTCCAGAACAGACTTTAGGCAGAATTCTTGCACGTTGTGCTTCGTCTCCATTGAATTCAAGATTGTTTACAAATAGCATGGAGTGTGCTAAGTAAGCAAGTGCAAACCCAGGGTCGCTAGCAGATAATTCTTCATGAACAATAACTGCAGCGACAGCATCTAAAGAAGCCCCGCCGTGTTCTTCACTAGCAGTTATTCCTAACAATCCCATTTCTCCCATGGATCTTAAGAGTTCTAAATTGAACCTTTCATTACGATCGAATTCCAATGCTTGTGGCTCCACTGATTCATTGACAAAATCTCGAACCATTTCACGTAGCATATGATGCTCGTCAGTAGGATTGCCGATGTCCATGGTTATCCCTTGGGATGACCGGAGGTGAATCCACTTTTGTGTGTTCTCTTTCAGAGGGCAATTTTGCGTGCTCGTGTTCGAGGGCGATTTTCATGACCAACTGCAGGCCTTTTTCGGGCTCTTCTAACAGCACGACGTTTCTTCGCTTTACGTTGATTGCGTACTACTTTTCTCGCTCTTTTCCCTACATGTCTGAGATGACCTGATTCGACCTGTGGCTCTGCTGGCTCTTGATTATCGATACCTGCTCTTGCAAGAACATCTTTTGCCAGTCCTCTATGGGAAACGGTTGTAGCTTCTTCGACAATTCGAGAAGCCATATGCCTCAATGTATCACCATTGTGTACAATTGGTTGATTTGTAACATCAACCACAACATGTTGTTGTATTTCGAGTTGTTCTTCCATTAGCGATACTAGAAAATTTCTAGTTAAGTCGACTTGCTCACGCTCTGCCATACGCATCCCATCCAGTTATCAGGGACTCTGACGCAGTTATGAACTTTCGGAGCGAATAAAGTCATGAAAAGCCAATTTGAACATTATCACTAGAGATTCAATGAGGGGCCGTGACCGGGAATTGAACCCGGGCTGGCAGGACCACAACCTACCGTGCTAACCGCTACACCATCACAGCCATCGGTTAACTTGGGCCACCGACAAGCCGTATTTATCTCATTCCGTCAATAATCATGACTTCTAACACCGTTCGTTTCAAGGCATATCACCGGTGAGGGGAATCTATGCGACGCCTAACTGTCTTGGTCCTAGTGATGCTGATATTCCCTGCATTATTGGCAGAAGCAAGAAGCGTACATTCAACTGAGACTGTTGAGATGTTTCCTCAGGGAGATATGGAAGATCCATCTCAATGGGAATTTAAACGCCATCTTGCATTCACTTCTGAATCCGCACCAGATGATGGACAGTATGTCGCAGGAATGATTGCTGATGAACACATGACACTAGGAATTTCACTCCCTGAACACCTCGATCATCAGACTGTTTGGGCAACAACAACACCAACTAATTCGAATGCTTCACTTGGAGCTCCAGATGGCGCATATCATTTTTCTACAGGCCCTGACATAACCCTTGGTGGATTCGAGACTTCTTCTCTAAGCAGCAACATTATCGAAAGCGTTGAATTAGTAGTCCATTTTGACATTCCAGATCCACTACAGCAGGATAAAACAAGGTTTTCTGTAATTAACAATGGAGTCTATGATCTAGTAAAAACTTGGAGTAATACCCAAAATGGATTATTCTACATGAACAATGGTTGGTCGATTGAAATATTCAGTCCTGACAATTGGACCTGGAATGAACTTTCAAATCTTGAGATTAACTTAGACTATGTGTCAAATGGAGGGACCGATGATTCTCAGTTACAGGTTGACGCTGTAGGTTTGAAGATTACAATGAGGACTGCATGGTACGGTGCAGAAAGAGTTGTTGCTAGTTCTATAAACCAGTTTAGTGAGTGGCCAATTATGGATTTGGATTTGAATACAGGGCAACTTGATTCCGTATCAACAGCACCTTGTGGACTGGATTCAGACGGAGGCACTTGGACAACTGAAATCCTTGAAAAACCCGCAAGTCAATCATGGGGTAGAATTCACTTAGATCATTCTGATGCCAATGGTTCTGTCTCTGTAGAATACAAGGATAATCAAGGAGCTTGGGTCAGCATCGCTACAAGAACAATTCCGGTTGTATCTGGAGATTTACAACTACGCTTTACAATAACTGATACCTGCTTGACAAAAGCTTGGATTGACATCAACGACCCTC
>CAXGTB010000156.1:0-3601 GCA_964012565.1 uncultured euryarchaeote
TTGGGTAATTTTGGCGCCGTTTATGGGGCTCGAACCCATGACCTTGGGATTAACAGTCCCACGCTCCACCAACTAAGCTAAAACGGCAAGCAAGCGGAGATGCCTTCCCTATATGACGGCTTCCATCAAAATAGTCTGGAAATTTCATTGAATAATTTCCAAAATTCGGCTTGTAAATTCTACTTCGGTTTCGGTTGTGCTTAGAGAAAGTTGGATTTGGTCAATCGTTTCCTGACTCAATTCATCCTCGGAATCAAATCTAATCCAAGGTTTTCCTGCTTCGATGTATTCTCCACGCATTACTAGGAGCTCTGCTCCAACTCCATGGTCGATATCTGGATTTTCTCCGGTTCTTCCTGCACCAAGTTTGCATAGAATTTCACCGATTGTTAATGCATGAATCTGTGAAACATAACCTGATTTTTTGGCTACAATTTCAGTATGATGCTGTGCACGTGGAAGGATTGACCACGGATCTTGTATCATGTTGTCAATATCGGATTGATTCACTCCCTGACGAATACACATTTTACGGAACTCATCGAGTGCAGTTCCGTCATTGATTGAAGTTCTGATTTCAAATCCAAGAGAATCGGCCTGGGCATATATCAATTCCATTGTGTCATTAGGACCATTCCCTTTCAAACACTCAATGCATTCAACGATTTCATGGCTATTTCCAAACATTGTACCGATCGGGTTGTCCATCTCTGTGACTTGTGCAATCACTTTCATTCCAAGGCTGTTGCCCGTTTTAACCATGGATTTCGCTAGTGCGACAGCATCTTCTCTGGTTTGCATAAATGCAGCATTTCCACACTTGACATCTAGCACTAATTTCTCAAGACCTTCTGCGGCTTTTTTGGATATGATTGATGCTGTAATCAGTCCAATTTGAGGGACAGTTGCAGTAATGTCTCTAATCGAGTACAGTATTCTATCAGCAGGTGCTATGTCATTGGTTTGACGAGAAATGAAGCACGGATTTTTTCGCATTTCATCCAAAGAAAGTCCGGTATTGAATCTAGGAATTGCTTCTAATTTGTCGATGGTTCCCCCAGTATGTGCAAGTCCTCTTCCTGCAAGCATTGGAACTGTTGCTCCTGCAGCACGCAATGCAGGTGCAAGTACAATACTCATCTTATCGCCAACACCTCCGGTTGAGTGTTTGTCGACACGACCATTTTCCTGCTGCATTTTATCTCCTGCATTCAGCATAGCTCGAGTTAAATCACTCGTTTCCTGAGATGTTAATCCATTTATCTGGCAAGCCATCAAAAAAGCACCAAGTTGTTCTCTTGGTATGCTCTCAATATTATTGCAAATGAATTGGAAGTCAGATTCAGATAGTTCGTCACCATCTCTCTTCGAGGCCAAAATTTCTGGCATTAGACGAATGAAATCACCTCATGAAGCCAAGCCGATCTCAACCAATCTTTGGTGAAGATATTCGCCTGCAGTGATAGAATCGTACAATGCTTTTCCACCTGTCATCTCGATAAATTCGGGAAGAGGTGTGAGGTCTACATTGTCTCTAGGATGAACAAACATCGGCATTGAGTATCTGTCAGATTTTGCATCTGGAGGATTCACTACTCTGTGAGTTGTTGATTTGAACAATCCATTGGTTAGGTTCTGCAACATATCACCACTGTCTACGATAATGTGGTCATGATTACCTTCAACCTCAATCCAAGTTCCATCATGGTCCATGACTTGCAATCCATCAGCAGTTGCTCCAACTAGCAAAGTGATGAGGTTGATGTCTTCATGTTGTGCGCTACGTACAGCATCTTCTGGTGCGTTTTCACCTAGTGCAGGATAGTGAATTACTCTGAGAATTGTGTTGCCATTGTGAGACATATCTGGAAGCCAAGATTCCGGCTTGCCAAGGTATAGCGAGGCTGCGGACAGTAATTCAGAACTCATTGCTTCCATAGCAATGTATAGCCCATCGATTGCGCCTTCGAATTCTTTGGGTTCACTAGGCCAGATATTTTTGTGGAAGTTTGGATCATCGATTGTTCTACCAGTCTGCCAGAACTCCTTCAAATCAGGTGCAGGATTGTCCTTTGCGTGTTCAACTCCATATGGAGTGTAACCTCTTTGACGAAATAGTTCGGCTTGCTCATATTGGTTCTTTTCTTCCTGTTCAAGGTTGAAAAACTCATCTGCAACATCGTATGATCTCTTTATCGATTCAACATCGATTCCGTGACCAGTAAGAGCAAAAAAACCGATGTCTTGCAATGCTTCGCCCATGCTTTGAACAAATTGTTCTCTACGCTCTCCACCAGCACGCCAATCTGATAAATCACAGACAGCTAATGTCCTAGTCATTTCAATCACGTAGTTTAGTAATCAGTTGTCACGAAGTTTTGCGACCAACTTTAGCATCTCAATGTAGAGCCACACCAAGGTTAGTACCAATCCGAAAGCACCATACCATTCCATGTTCTTTGGTGCTCCATACTTCACACCGTTTTCGATCATGCCAAAGTCAACAATTAGGAACAAGGCAGCCACTACGATGAATACAACACTAATTCCGATTCCAATAGGTCCACTGCTGTGTAGGAATGGAACGGTTGTTCCAAACATCATTAGAATGAAGTTGAATAGGTATAGAATCATTATTGCTCCAACTAGTGAAGATACTACCAGAACAAACTTTTCAGTTGGCTTGATTAGACCAAATTTGTATACGCCCAGCATTGTGAAGAAAACCGCCATAGTTCCTACTAGGGCTTGCAATACAACGCCTTCAGTTCCACCCAAGTAATAGTTCTCAATCATGTAAGAGAAACCACCGATAAATAATCCCTCTAAAATAGCGTACATACTCATCAAAACTTGTGGGCTTTGAGGACGTACGAACAATATTACAAGAGCTAGAATAGTAGCCAAAACCGCTCCGCCGATTGTCATTATTCCGCCAACTGCGGGGTTATTTCCAATAATTGAATAGGATAGCATTGCTGTTATGGAAACTAATCCCAACAGTGTTAGAGTTTTGTTAATTGTTCCCTCAAGTGTCATTCTTTCAGACGCCACTCCACCTTGGAAGTATTGTGGATTTAGCGCGGGGTTGCCACTGCGATATACCATGTGAATCGGTTAGCGATTCTGGCACTCCCTTGTCAATCTTACGCGTTATTGCCATCAACTTGTTGCTGATACCACTCTGCGAGTTGTTCTTCACTCCATCCAGAATCAAGGTATTTCTGTACTTGTTCTGTGGTCCAACCTGGGAATTTGCTAAGGTCGATACCTTCCTCCTCAACTTCTGAAGTACCGTCTAGGACTGGCATGTCCCATGACTTTGCATCTGCGATTTCGGCTACTGAGTGTGCCTCAATTTCTTCTTCATCGCCCTCTTTCTTTTGTTTTAGTAAAAGAGTACCCGCTCCAAGAAGAACTATGATTCCACCAATAATTAGAGTCCACATGAAAATCATGCCACTTGACAAACCATCATCATCCTCATCTTTGGAAGCTTGATCTCTGTTTTGCTCATCTGAACATCCCTGAGTATCGATTGCTACACCCTCTTTTGTGCCAGGACATTCGTCGATTTCATTTGGAACCGTATCATTGTCAG
>CAXGTB010000157.1:0-3587 GCA_964012565.1 uncultured euryarchaeote
CAGTTGTTACTTCGCGTCCACCTTTCCAACCCCAAGCACACGTATCACCGCTTACTGGAATTAGGTCAGGCATCCATGAAAGTGATCTTGGCTTTGCATCTGGATGATTTACAAGGACAAAGGCATCGCCTTCACCTAATTCAGCCTCTTCGGTTTGAACAGATTTCGGAACTGAAATTACCAGCCCAAGAATAATTGCGAGAGGATCTAGTGCAGCTGGCCAGCCATTCAGCGGTTCTGCTTCTTTTTCAAGCCAAACGCCACAAGCCAATTCTTCGCCAAGTCCTAATCCTTCTGCGAATTGAATTGCATCACTCCAGCCTGTTTTTGATAGCCCTACGTCAAGTGCAGCTCTTCCCATTGAAACTGCACTCGAAGAAAGATTTTCTCTGTCGTTCAAACCTTCTAACCATTCGCTTAGGATTTGATCGCCGTCACCGAAAGACCTTCTTTCGTTTTTAGACATCTCAGATAGCCATGCCTGTTCTTGAATTGCCCGTTCTTTATCACTTAGCCCAAGTTGCTGTTGCAGAGTTTCGAGCATTATCGCACCATCACGAGATAGTGCGCCATCTGACCAAGCTAAAGCCAGGCCGTGCTCGAAAGGGGTTGGAGCCATTAATCAGCCTCCGATGATGTCTCGGACTAACTGGAGATGTCTCTCAAATGATAGACCAAGTTCACCTCGCTTCCTGGCTAGTAGTTTCACTTCAGACGGGTCAAGAATATCGTCGACCCATACTGTTTCCAAGAGTAGTTTGTAAGTCGCTTCAGAAGGATTACCTGCATTGTTCGAACTGTTTTCTAGTTCAGGAACGTCATCATCCTCGAAGGAGATTACTACATCTTCGGTCAAATCATCTTTCTCATCAGCAAAGGCAGCCAACAAGTCATCTTCCTCTTCGAAAGCCGAAAGGGCATCGTTGCCGCTTGAGTACGACTGTTTTGTTCCAATTTCTAATTCAGCGAAGGGGTCAATATCCTCTTCGTCCTCGCTCGGCAAGTTGGTTGTTTCAAAGGGTAACACAGTACTCACTAAAAATAACATAAGTTGTCATAGTTATTGAAACCATGTATTGAAGCATCGTAAAAACAAGTCAGCAACCTGAGCATTTCCATGAAAGATTAATCGGAATAAAATTACCTTTAGGTCTTTAGAAATTTAGAGGAACAATACCAGAAAATGGAATTGAAATTCCAGAGAATATATTCACAATGAATCATTAAGTTTGAATCCACATTGCACCTAGGGGGGCCATGAGGCGGTTGTTTGTCTTGGCAATGGTTCTGGTCTTTGTCGGCCAGACGCAAGCTATGCCAGACGGAATCGATCGCAGAGGCGATGACGGCTGTTTATGCCATGGCGGGTCAGATGATACAACAACCATAATTTTGGAAGGACTTCCAAGTGTGTATAATTCCTCACAAGAATACAACATCACGCTCTCAATAGAATCTCCTGTAGAGCGAAACAATCCCCAAGGTGGATTCAGAATACTAATGTCACAGGGCGAAATAGTAGCAGACGGCTGGCAATTCAAAGATGGCGGATATACTCACACAGAGGAAATTAATGATCGACGTGAATGGAATGCTGTATGGGTTGCTCCTAGTGAAGATGATTTACTGGCGACATTTATTGTTCATGGAAACGCTGTAAACGGCGATGGAACTGTGAATAATGACGAGTGGAATTCGATATCTGTAGCAGTACCAGGGCCGAATTATGATGGAGATGCAAGTGCTCCTGTTCTCAGTAGTGGGCCTTCAAACACACAAATTGCTGTAGCCAGTATAGCAGTTTTGATACTGCTTTCGTTGACAGTTATCGTAGTTCGTGATTAGTTGACAAACTCGATGTTTCGAGATTTCAGCGCTCTTAGTTGCCTGTTCTCGCTGGCACCATGGATTTGTTCAGAGCGAACTCCAGTCAATACTAACATGACTCGAATATCCTCTCCTAAACTGTCATCAACTGCAGCTCCCCAAATGATTCTAGCATTGTCAGAAACCTTGCCTTGAATCAACTTAGCACACTTTTCTGCTTCGCCTAGTGTTAGACTAGAACCACCGACCACGTTAATCAGAGCACCTCTTGCATCTGAAACATCTAGGTCCAATAGAGGAGAGTGCAGGGCTTCCAGTGTAGCAGCCTCAGCTCTTCCTGGTCCACTAGCAGCTCCTAATCCAATCATAGCAACGCCAGATCCTGAATTGATGACAGCCTTCAAGTCTTCAAAGTCAAGGTTGACCATTCCATCTGTAGTCAGTAATTCGGTAACGCCAGTAATTGCACGAACTAGTAATTCGTCTCCTACTCTGAATGCACTTGCTAAAGGAAGATCTCTAACTCCTTCGATCTCGAGTAACCTTTCGTTTGGAATAACCAGAATCGTGTCACAGTATTCTCTCAATCTCTCAAGTCCCCATTCGGCATTTTGTTTGCGCAGAGTTCCTTCAGAGTTGAACGGATAAGTAACAACTGCAACAGTTAGGGCTCCCTGCTCCTTTGCAAGGCGAGCAATATGGCCTGCTGCACCCGTTCCTGAGCCACCGCCCATTCCAGCTGTGATGATTGCTAACTGGGTATCTTCAGTAATTTTCCTGAGCCCATTTTCGCTTTCTAAAGCAGCGGCTTCTCCTTTCGTAGGATCGCCACCAGCGCCTCTCCCTCTTGCAGTTCTTCCAATGAGAACTTTATTTTCGAGAGGACTCATCAATAGTGCTTGAGCATCGGTATTGATTGCATGTCCTGTGACGTATCGGTTTTCGAATAATCCTTCTTCATGTAGTCGGCTTACGGCGTTACATCCTGCACCGCCTGCACCATACACTCTGATCCGAGGTTGGAGTGATTCCAATAATCGCTTGAGTTCAGCATCATTGGATTCCATTTCTTCGACACTAGTTGGTCGAATAGATGGGCCCTCTTCTTCTTCAGCAAGCTCTAGTACGCGCTCGATGAGATGTCGCATGACGCTGCATCCTATTTGCACCTAATTTGAAGGTGCCGCCACCCCATGGGGGCTAGAAGGCGATTCTCAAACCCTAATTCAGTCGCGAAGACCGTCTTCACATACCTGGTAAACACACTCACCATCTGGTAGGTTAGGAGAGTCTACTAGTCGTGCGATTCTTCTTCCACCCTTCGCCTTTCTTAGGTAAAGTCTGAAGGTTGAAGCGTGAGCTAGAACGTGTCCACCGATTGGCTTGGTAGGATCTCCCCACATTGCATCTGGCTTGCTCATAACCTGGTTTGTAACTAAGACTAGTGCATTGTTGACATCTGCTAGTTGCTTGAGGTCTTTCAGATGCCTGTTCAACTTCTGCTGTCTGTTAGCAAGCATTCCTCTGCCAACGAATTCGGCACGGAAGTGGCTTGTTAGAGAATCTACAATAATCATCTTGACATTGATTCCTCTGCTCATTCGCTTGATTTCTTCAGCGAGTAGCATTTGGTGAGCAGAGTTGTATGCTCTTGCCACGTGAATTCTTTCCAATACAGCCTCAGGATCTAGACCATGACCTCTTGCCATCTGAGTAATTCTTTCAGGACGGAATGTGTCTTCAGTGTCGATGTAGAATAC
>CAXGTB010000158.1:0-3573 GCA_964012565.1 uncultured euryarchaeote
AGACTCCCCAGTATTCGAACCTTCACCGGTTATATCATCGGTAACTGCAGGTTCGAAATCACCTAATCCCTCGCTTGTATCGAAGTATCCAGATGCACCAACGAATAATGATCCGAAAATCATAGTAGATACAATTGCAACGTAAGCCATTTGATTATGTGACATTGTCATATTGATACTCTCCGCAGACTAAGCAACTTACTCCACTTCTGTTCTACAAATAAACCTTCACGGTACATGATTTGAGTATAAATCAAATTTAATAAGAAAAAATCAAGAAATTTCGTACCTACTTTGAAGCCTTATGTGACAGTGATCATCATCATAATTAAGTTCAACTTTCACAGGTCTACCCTCGCACCTAACCCATGCACCTGCAAGGTATCCAACGGTTATTGATGGCAATGGGATTTCTTTAAACAAAAGTTCAATTCCACCATTCGAATCTATTGAATTAACCGAGATTGGCGAGGCTAAACCTCTGGGTGCGAAATATGATTCACAACTGTCCATCCATCCTTGTGCATCTGCCGCCAAAAATATCTCTTCACCTGCAATGAATAATTTCTTAGCTGCTAATGCTAATGCCAAAAAACCATCAGTAACCTGAGGCCAAGATTTTCTCTCATCATCACTAATTTTTGCCACCAATCCAGCACATGATTCTTCCAGACGTTTGAACAAACCTACAGGAAGCAAAATAAACTTCAGACCATCAATTCTCCAGCCCTTTTCGACCTCGATTTGAAGCGACTCGCCCTTTTGATAAACATCATAGGAAGATTTTGCATTTGGTACTGGTAAGTTTGTCTCATTGAGTGTTAGCAATGCTGTTTCTGCGGATTTTTCTTCCCACAGCATGCGGTAACGCATAGAATTGATCCTCTCAATATCTGCCTGTAAAATTCCTGCAAACAATGGTTTCAAGCCTGATGAATCAAAACTTGGTGGCTTTAGATTTGGCACTCCCCAACCGTGCAGTGCCCACCTGTCAATCAATGCAAGTTTGATTTTTTTCTTTCTGAACAAACCTGAATGATCTAATTCACCGGAGTTGAGTAACCATTCTTCTTCATCGCATGCTGAATTTACTAACTTTCTACCCATCGGAGCATCGATTATTTCTTCGAAAAATCTCCACCAAGAATCTAATCCATCAGACCTCCATCGATACCAACAATTCCCATCATTGTCGATAATCAATCCATTTCTTGAAGTGAAATTATTTGCAATTCTGTCCATCAGATTATTGTCGAGAAGATTCACAGCTTCATCGATTAATGGCATGCAAATCACAGTGGGTATCCGCTTAGGTTTCCATCATTGAAGCAATATCTGATGACTTGATATTCAGATTTGAACTGTGACACATCATTTTTGACGACATGTGGTTCTTCTCCATGGAGTAAAACTCTAGCATAAAATCTTGCTACATCAGTCATCTCGTCTGTACCCATTCCAACTCGAGTTAATTCCTGTACACCTAATCTCAAGCCTGAAGGTGTCATTGCCTTTGTATCACCTGGCAGCATATTCATGTTGGTAATTATACCCGCTTGCTCTAGTAAGTCTGCAGCTTTTGCACCTGCGCCTGAATCTAATTCACCATGTCGTGTTAACACTTGATGTGAGGCAGTGTAACCACGTGATTCTGCAAGTACATCAAATCCTTCAGCTGCCAAAGCAGCCCCTAGCGCTTTTGCATTAGCCACAGTATTTTTCGATAATTCTTCACCATACTCAATAAATTCTGCAAGTGCTACAACCTTTCCTGCAACATGATGTAAATGGTAAGAAGAACATGTACCAGGGAATACTGCATTGTTCAATTTCCGTTGATATTTATCGTCATCTGAAGATGATAGAATGAATCCACCCTGAGGCCCAGGGAATGTTTTGTGAGATGAACCAGTCATTACATCCGCGCCCTCATGAAGAGGATCTTGGAAGCAACCACCTGCGATTAATCCCAGTACATGCGCACCATCATACATCACAGTGGAGCCAACTTCGTGTGCAGCCTCTGCTAACTCCTTCAGAGGTGTTGGAAACAGGAAAACCGATTGTCCGAATAATGCAATTTTTGGCTTGATTTCTCTAATCAGTTTCGCTGAAGCATCGATATCTGGCTCCATCCTTTCCTCATCCCAAGGATATGTAGAGAGATTGAGATCACGTAATCCCACTGCGCCCATACGTGCATGGGAAATATGTCCTCCATCTGCAGTAGAGACTGCAGTTATCTTATCTCCTGGCTTCGATAGTGCCTTTAAGGCTGCAATATTTGAGACTGTACCACTGGTAGACTGTATGTTCGCAAATGGTACATTAAACAATTTTTTTGCAAGATTGATACCAAGTTCTTCAATCGTATCAAAGTCACCACATCCCTGATAGTATCGTTTGTTTGGTAGACCTTCAGCATACCTTCCATGTAAATCGCTAGCTACGATCTTTTGTACCATTGGGGAAACAATATTCTCACTAGCAATCATACCTAATCCTTCACGATACAAGCTTCCGCTCGAAGCAACTGCATTCATCACAGTTGTCGCATTATTCAGGTTTTCAGGACTCGGCTGCCATCCCCCTCTAGATTCAACCATGGTGCCAATCCTCTAGCATACGGCCTTTGACCCTTTGCAGTCAAGAGTTCAAATTTTAAGTTCAACTTGGTCTTCTTGGGCCGTTATTTCTAGTTGCCCTAGATTGCTTCTCAGACCTTATTGTGTTATGCGGTATGCCCTTTCTGCCGAGATCTGTTGACATTATACCACGAGAAGTTCTTGAGCCACCAGTAGGTTTTCCAGCCCTGCCTGATTTTCTTTTAATTTGTTGACTGCGTCCCCTGTACGCAACAGGTCCTACCAACCTTTCCATTGCAGGTATATCTGAACCTTCTTCCTTAGGACGCTTCAGCCACCAACCCGGTGCTAAATTCTGCATCCTTGCATCCCTTTCACGCTTCATAGAATTCGCTCTTCTAGCCAATTTAGGACGGACTAATCTTTCACTTTCTTTGGGTACCAAATTTGTCATCCAACCAGGGAATCCCACATCGTAAACTACTCCGTTAATGGTCAGTAGCATACCAGAAAGTAACAAGTGTGTGCCTACTGGTAGTTCGCTTCTTTGTAAATTTATTTTATGTCGCTTTACTCTCTTTGCATATGCTACCATTGCTTTCTGGTCACGATGACGGATTACTTTCATCTGTTGCTTACTGAATCTCCTAGCACTTTGATGTATGAAAATTAAACCAATTGCGATTGAGATACCTTCTAACATCCCTATTTCGCCAGTTGCATAAATCCCTAACATTATCCAAATTGGAGTTAAGACACCCAAGTTGAAAACCTTTGAAATGACTCCAGAACTGAATCTTGGGGTCATTTTCTTTTCGACTGCGACTGCCGAAGCAACCAAGATATTAGCGTTAAGTGCTTCGTCAACACCTCCTTTGACCATTAATGCAGCAACTGGATTTACTGGGGCGTCATCAATCCATCTTCTTGATCTCTTGGTAACAGATTTAGTTAGAGCAACCTCTAGTATCTCACCATCATCTTCTGA
>CAXGTB010000159.1:0-3482 GCA_964012565.1 uncultured euryarchaeote
ACCATCATTTCTGCGACTATCGAACTAGAAGGCGGTATGGACGAATTAGGTAGACCAATTTCGAAAACAGTATCTGCTGCCCTTATCGTAGCCGAAAGAAGAAATGTGGAACTTCAAGACATTGAGCCTATACAAGGAAATTTACCAGAAAAATCACCACGTATAATTTGGATAAATCTTTCTTCAACCTCAACTCAAGGTGAAATTTTCGATGTAGGAGCGGATGTACCAGAGGGTTGGGGAATGATTTGTGATGGTTATACCATCCATCTAGATGATGCGAAGATTGAGATGGACGCCGGGCATTTAACAGTGCAAAAATACGATATGCGGTGTGAAGTTTTACGGGAAAATGGAGTCTATTCGGGTGAGATCACTGTATACATTAACGGAAGTGATTCACGGATTAGTTACCAATACACAGAGGAATTAACCTGGAAAAAATCTCTTGAAAATGAAGAGTTGTCTGGAACGATTATCGCATCTGGAGCCGGGGGATTGATTTTACTTATTTTGCTAATTTTAACTTTCATTCGTAGGAAGGATTCAGACGATGATGAGGGATATATTGAGGATAAGTACGATGAGGAGGATATTCCAATAGCAGGACCACCTGCTACTGCATTTGCTGGACCGCCTGCAACTACAATTTCATCACCTAGCCCCATGGAAGAATATCAAAAACAATTGGATGAATATAATCGAAAGATGGCAGAGTATCAAGCATGGCAAGATACACAAGGTTCACAGGTAACTAATGATTCGACCCACCATGAGTGAAGTTCCTACCACCTGGTATGTCCTTCTAGCTCTCGTATCGATTTTTGGAGTTTCAACTTGGGTTCTGGATAATTTTACTCAGAAAGATAACCTCAAGAGAATTACTGGAATCTGTGGTGCTATCTCAATGATAGCGTTGCTTTACATCACATTCACTACGGAGGCGTTTTCATGATTGAAGGTGAATGGGGTGATTTTGTCCCTGTGAGACTACCAGTAGAATGGGAATATCGAGGTGAAGCCGGAATTCATCCAGAAATCGAAGGTGTTACTGGAAAGAGTGTCGTTCTAGTTATTGAAAAAAAATTTACAAAATTTGAACGGCTACTAGCTAAGATTTTACGAGCGCCAAAAACAGTTAGAAGAACTATGCATTCGACGCAATCTATGCTTTGGGAATTAATGGATGGCGAAAGAAATTTTCAAGAAATTTGTGCGATAATGGAATCTCTATATCATGAAGATATTGCTCCAGTTGAAGAAAGAATGAAAGCCTATTTGGAGGTTTTTGTTAGACTAAATGTGGCCACGGTTTTCAAGCCGAAGGAAGAAGAGTGAGGATTTTTTCCACAGGCCTTCCAATAATCGCTTTGTCACCATTAACCAAAATAGGTCGCTGTAAAATCTTAGGATTTGATTGCAATAATTCTTGAATTTGTGACTTGTTTGTAGGATCTAATTGGACATCAGATTCCAAGTCATTCATTCTAATTATTCCTTCCAGTTCTACAAGCATTGAGATATCACTAGGGTGAACACCAAGCTCAAGATATCTGTACTCTTCAAACGCTATGCCACTATTTTGCATAATAGCAAAGGCTTGTCGCGACTTTGAGCATCTAGGATTATGGTACAAACGCATGTACCGTCCGTAGTTTGTCTAGTAAATCAGATTGGCGACCAAACAAGACGTAATCCTATGGCATCGCTACGCTTATCCATTGCAGATGATCCATTTGCTCCAGAGGTTGTTGATTCTGATTCCATCAACCAAGAACCACCCTTCGTTATCCGTCGATTACCCTTCAGTGAATCAGTCCACTCAGCAACATTACCATGACAATCAAAAAGTCCCCAATCATTGGCTTTTTTCTGACCTACCTCTCTAGTTGTAGCGCCAGAATTTCCTGCATGCCATGCAACTTCATCTAGATCTGAGTCTCGGTCAGAATGGAACCATCTTGTCTCTGTTCCCGCCCTACATGCATATTCCCACTCCTGTGCTGTTGGTAAACGCCATAACCCGGATAAGCCCAAACGTTGTTCTGTCTCCTGAGCATTCAAGGCTGAGAGAAATGATTGGCAATCTAACCAACTAACTGATTCAACCGGCCTTAGACCTGCGGACCAACCTTCTTGGAACTTTGATGGATTTTCACCCATCACTGATGTCCATTCAACTTGAGTGACTGGCCGAGAACCAATAAAGAATGGTTCTTCAATAACGATATCCAGTATATTGCCAGGTTCAATCAAGACAAATGTGCCGCCATTTTCGTTGTTAAAACTAGGTCGCACATTAACATCGAAGGAGTTTATTCGTATCAATCCAACGGGAACGCATACGGACAATGCTTATCCGTTATGGGATTATCAACTGACTGGTGACACCCCTTGAGTGATGGCAATACGACTAACCCTATCGACGCGGCAGCCGAAATCACCGATGCAATGATGTCTTCATTAGCAGATGTTGTCAAGAATGCAATTTCAAGCCCAGAAGAGGACAATTCAAACATTGAACAAAAGCCAGATGACGAAGAAACTGTAGGTGTTGAATCTAATGAAGTCGATGATCAAAACGATGGTGAAGAAGTACCCGATACTACCGTTGATGATTTAGTGGCTGAAGGAGAAGCAGCACATAGATCTGGGGACCATAAGGCTGCATTGAAATCCTTCAACAAAGCGATTGCCCTAGACCCATCCAATGCCATGGCATGGTTTAATCGTGGTGTCCTTCTAGAAGCTGAACAAGATTCAAGAGGAGCAAAACAAGCATTCGTAATTTGTCTGGATTTAGACCCAAACCATGGACCAGCACTAGCTAATCTAGCGGTTTTGTTAGATAGATTAGGAGAAACTGATGGAGCGCTGGAAATTGCCGATAGAGCTCTCAAATATTTCCCTGGACACCCACATCTAGTCAAAATAATGGACACCAATAAAGCAGCAGGAGGTGTTATTCATTCAACACCTAGAGTTATGCCTCATACTCAAGAACAGTTAGTTAATCAGACATTAACTCATGCCGTTGATACCAGTGTCGAAGATTCAGTTGAGCAAGAAGAGATTCCTGTAGAAGCCGAAGAAACTCTCGAATCTGAACCAGCACCTCATATTGATTCATCAAATGAAGATGCTTTTGAAGAGATTTTAGAAGATGAAACCGAACCAGAGCCCGTTCATGAAACAATAAGCATTGATGAATTATGTGCACATGCAACTTCACTTCTATCACAAGGTGATGCAAAAGGGGCATTACAAACTCTGAAAGAACACCTCCACGGAATAGGAGCAGAACACTTTGATTCATGGAAAGTTGCTGCTGGATCTATGGCTGCAATGGGTCTAGATGACCATGCAATATCCGCCTACACACATGCACTTGGACTTGATTCAACAAATGCAAAATGTTACTTCAATCTAGGTGCATTGCATGAAAGAAAAGGTAATGTGGAAGCTGCAATAAAATGCTTTTC
>CAXGTB010000160.1:0-3473 GCA_964012565.1 uncultured euryarchaeote
GGTATAGAACACGACATAGAATTCCTCGATGAAATGATGGACTGGTGGGAGTATGCAGGTCTAGGAAAACTAGAGTATGATGTCGACCCTACCTTCCACGTAAGAGTAGGACTTTATCACCCGCCTCTGGATGATCCTGATGCTTTGCCTATGTGGGAGATGGATGATGGGATAATCGAAGGAGCCCTCTCAAGCAGATTCTCTAAAGATCCGCAAATCGCAATTCAAAGAATTGACGGTAGTGGTGACCCCGAAGATTTGTGGCACTACATCATTCACAGACAAACCAGCCACTCTCTAGAACTATCTGATTAGAGAGTTAAACGGCATTTAATATACTGAATTAAGGATTTGTAACCATGCGACTAAGGACTCTTTTGCGTTTTGCAAGAGAACTTAGAGGCAAGAAGCCCGTCAATATCGATAAGATTCAATCGATGGGTCTATTGGCTGTAAAACTCGGCCAAATTTGTGCTTTGAGACCAGATTTATTGGAGCCTGAAAGATGTATTCAACTCCAAGAATTATACAGCAGGGCGCCAACTATTCCCGAAGAAAGTTTTGACAAACTTTTAGCAAAGTACACAGATGAAAACTTTCGAGGTAACTTCAAGCAAATAGACTCCAAGCCCTTCGCTGCAGCTAGTATTGGACAAATCCATAGAGCGGAACTCAACGATGGTACAAGCGTCGTAATCAAAATTATCAAAGGCGACTTCAAAAAGTCCTTCGAAAAAGATGTTCGAAGAATGAAACGTTGGATGAAGATGGGATTATTCTTCAATCCAAAACTGAAAAAAGTTGGAAACCCCATCGGTTTATTGAATCACATTGAAGATTACACATTGCGAGAACTAAACCTTTTGAACGAAATAACTGGTAAAGAAAGATTAGAGAATCTGGCTGAGAAATATAGCGATAAATTCCCTATGCCAAATCTTAGATTTCCTAAAATATGGAAAGAGCTCTCTAGCGAAAACGTGTTGGTTATGGAAGAGATTAAAGAACCAACTTTGGAATCACACCTGAATTCTGGCACTATGGAATGGGATGATCTTCTTCAACTGTTCAGAATTCATGGAGCATACATGTTCGGAATGGGTGTATTCCATGGAGATTTACATCCTGGTAACGCAATGATGAGTGAAGATAAGGAGTTCATTTTTATCGATACCGGAGCCATATGTGAGGCACCAGAACACGTAAGAAATGCGCTGTTTGGTTTCTTCTACTTCCTTGCTAAAGGAGAACTTCAAAACGCATTTGATGCGATGCTAACAATGGCGGAAGTTGCTCCTAGTGGCAAGACCTTGCAGACTTATTACGACTCTATGTTCGAACTCTACGATGGATTCGTTGGCACATCGGTTAGCGAGGTATCGTTGACTCAACAAATGATGAAAACGGTGAAGGCAGCAGTATTAGCTGGTTGCTCCTTTGGAGATGAAGCATTTCCAATCATAAGATCATTAATGTACATGGATGGGATGGTACTGAAGGGTCATCCTGAAGTAGACCTCATCTCCTCGATGGGTCCATATCTAGATGAATTTGCAACACTAATCGACACTTCTACCCTTCTCGAAAGGGGTCCAAAACCCGATTGGAAAACATTGGAAAAAAACCTTCCTTTAATAACTAAAACCACGGCGTGAAAACTATGTCCAGCACAAACCAACCTTCAGTTGCAATTATCGGAGCTGGACCAGGAGGCTTAGCCTCTGCATTGTTGTTAGCCAAATCAGGCGTAAAAGTTACTGTTTTCGAAAGGTCCCAAAGAGTTGGAGGAAGAAACAAAGTTTTCGAGAAAGATGGTTTCAAGTATGACTTGGGACCAACATTTTTCCACTATCCAGAAGTGATTGAAGATATCTTCCAAGCAATCGGATTAGATGCCCATGAAGAACTGAAACTGAAAAAGCTCGATATCAATTACAGGCTTATTTTCGGCCAGGGTGGAATGCTAGATTGTACCAGCGATGTCGAACAGATGGTAGAAAGGATAGGCGAACTATCTGGCGAAAAAAACGCAGAAGGTTTTAGGAAATACCTCGAAGATAATCGGACAAAACTCAATAGGTCCAAACAGTGCTTACAAGAACCATGGTTTGGAGCATCAGACTTACTTTCCCGAAGAGCAATGAGAGTCTCAAAAGTTTTGAGGCCACATCGTTCAGTCGCCAAAGACCTAATGAAAATATTTGATGATGATCGCTTGATGTTGGCTATGTCATTCCAAACAAAATACCTCGGAATGTCTCCTTTCAACTGCCCTAGCTTGTTCACCATGCTAGCGTTTTTGGAGTACGAATACGGAATTTTCCATCCGATGGGAGGATTAGGATCTGTTTCGGAAAGAATGGGAGAAATCGCCAGAGATTTAGGTGTCGAGTTCAGGATGGGTGAGGCTGTAGAAGAAGTCATAATGGAAAAGAAAACCATCAAAGGTGTAGTCACTGAGAAGGGAGAATTCTATGCAGACAAAGTCGTAATGAATGCCGACTTTGCACAAGGAATGACTACTTTATTCCCTGATAAAGTTCGCAAGAAGTGGTCTAACAAGAAGATTGACAGCAAGAAGTATTCTTGCTCGACATTCATGCTTTACCTTGGTGTTGACCGAACTTATGACGAACTCCCACATCATCAAATCTATGCATCAAAAGATTATGTTTCAAACTTAGAAGACATAGAGAAACATCACCGCTTGACTTGGGATGACCCGTCTGTCTATGTTCAAAATGCGTGTGTCACCGACAAGCAAATGGCACCTGAAGGCTGCTCCACTGTTTACGCACTTGTCCCAGTATCTCACATTCACGAGAACATCAACTGGGATGATGAGAAAGATCCTTTCAGAAATCGAATCATTGAACAAATTGAAACAAAATTAGGCTTTGAAAATCTTAGCCAACACATTGTTTCAGAGCTGATTATTACTCCTGAAGATTGGGGAGAGCACTGCTACAGAGGAGCAGTATTCAATCTAGCACACGGCCTTGATCAAATGTTATGGCGCCGTCCTAAGAATGAGTTTGACGAAATCAAGAACTTGTATCTTGTTGGCGGAGGAACTCACCCGGGAAGTGGCTTGCCTGTAATCTATGAATCTGCAAGAATAAGTTCAAAATTAATCCTCGATAGTTTTGGTATTAGGCCAGACTGGAATGGAGTCGACACCTGGTTCTCGAGCCGTAAGAGAAGAGGTAAAAAATCAAAATCTGCGTCTGCACAAAAAGCGGAAATTTCTCAAGGGAATCCAACACAAACGTGAGGCGTTAAAATGGATAGCGCAGTGATTGAGGAAGCATATTTGCAATGTCAGCAAATTTGCAAAAACGCCTCTACGACCTTTTACAGTTCATTCTCTGCTCTAGAGTTAGAAAAACGACGGGCAGTCCATGCGGTTTATGCACTTTGCAGATGGGTTGACGATATCGTTGATGGTGATGATGAACCAATTGTAGAAATCA
>CAXGTB010000161.1:0-3472 GCA_964012565.1 uncultured euryarchaeote
ATCTAAGTGTTCTAGAAGCCCTCGGACTTTCCAACAAAAGGGACACGTATACAACATGTGCAACTTACCAGCATTTGCCATGAAATAGCCGAAAGGCCACCCCTTCATGATTCATCCGTTTCTCTGGTTCCTTCAGGACGCCATCCTGGTTTCCAAAAATTCAGGTCATCTAGCCATCTAGAAAATTCATCATCAGAGCAATTTAGCAATCTGAAAGCCCTCATGTTCAATCCTTCAAGCAACGAGTCTTCCATGACTCCTTCCTGGTTAGCATCAACCCATTCGCCAGCCATTTGCCTTATCTGCCTCCTTGCTTCCTCAGGAGCATCAAAGTTTCTTTCGCATATTTCTTGCAGATCAGAAAGCCACGATCTGGTATCTCTTCGGATCGCATCAGGGATGGGACGAGACCTCGTCTTCTTTGCGAACGGCCACCAACCCATGACATCTGCTCGAGTTTTACATCAATAGTCTTGGGGTTGAACTGCTTGGGATTAGCATGGGGCGAATCGTAGTTCACATTCACGGGCGACCGTCTAATGCGAAAATGAATGGTCTGATTGAAGATTACACGTCGCGGTTGAAGTCGAAAGTGCGTATTGAAATTCATAATTCTAAACTATCGGCGGCCGACTATTTGTCAAAACTGCCTCAAGAGGCGATTTTGTTAGATGAGGGAGGGGAGTTGATGACATCAACAGAATTTTCGAAACGTTTTGATGCATGGAATATTTCTAGAGATGATGTACACCTCGCCATAGGTCCTGCAGATGGTTTTCCCAAGGGCCACGGTATTCGCTCAATCTCACTATCTAAGATGACGTTTCCTCATGAGCTTGCCACAGTATTATTGATGGAACAATTATACAGAGCACATGAGATTTCTCGTGGTAGTTCATATCACAAAATATGACAAAAGACCAAGAATAACCCTCATCACCCGTTGCCCATGGAGAACTGGTGGTTCCTTCTCTTGGAGTTCGCAATAGCGGCCACTCTAATTTTCATGAGTAGGCGACAACCATTCCCTGGTCCTTCGAAAAGGTATGGAATAGTATTACTTATTCTCGCACTTTTATTGTTGATTGGAGAAACAGGTCCACGACCGACTGACGTCCATGTTCATCTGTTTGTTTTGCTTGCATACGGATCTCTGGGATTAATTAGAGGTGTTCACAATATGCTTGTAACTCGTGACGAGGTAATAGTCGCGCCATTTGCAGGAGTTCTATTCTCGGTATCAGCCACTGCAATTATGGCAGATCAATGGGACTCATTAACTGTCTTTGAAGAATATGCTGCGTTTGCAACAATCGTCTTAATCGGCGGTGGTCAAACATGGCTAGTTTTCCGCGGACTACTGATTGGCCGTCTCCCATTAGCATGGTCCAAAGCCGGATTAGTGGCATTGCAAAGAGGACAGATTTCAGGACCTCACGGTGCACTAGAATGTTTTGAAAAATCTTGGGATTTAGAAGAAGAGCACCTTAACCCGATGGCTTGGCTGGCTTTGGAAAGAATCAATTCATTCATTGGAAATAAATCCAAATCAGAATATTGGAGCAAGAGGCTGGCAGAATCTGGTGGAGAAGATGCAGTGGCAGACGAATGGATTGAAGCAATCGAATTGCCACTTGCTAAATTACGCTCTTCCTCCGAAGAAGAATAAAATTACAATCGAATATTGTCTATTGTGAAACAAAACGGGGTTTCATTTAATAGGATAGACGCATATCTATTACTATGGGAGAATTAGTTAACAGAGAAGATTGGTCTTTTTCGACTATGTGCTGGTACGCAGTATTCATTTGGTTCGGCGCATCTTTGTTCTCTCAGAGTTTGTATATGGCATTCAATGGGGCTCCATACGAAGCAAACCAATTGTTAGGTTCAATCGGCCCATATGCGTGGGTCATAATTGGAATCGAGCTTGTTGTTTGGGCATTCGTAGCATTTGCTGTTGGACGCAAGGTTGTAAATCGCTTCCAGGTTTCAACCCATGAAATCGTAACTTCAGACCAAATTACACCACAGGCTTGAAGAAGCCTCAGTTTGAGTGTGCCGTTCGTGCAAAACGAATGGAATCCACCGCCCCTTGCAGGACAACCTATGGACATCAGTGAGTTGTTGGACGAAATGGCATTGCTTGCTTTGCCAGACGGTTCCAGAGTTGTAACTATTGAAGAAGCCAGAAATGAATTGCCTATGGCCAAGAAAATTCTAATTTCTCTTCAGTCATTACAAGATCAGGCGCACGACTTAACTGAGGAACTTGAGGTTCTAGTCGAACAATTACCTCCGCACCACAATCATGTTGTTGAAGTTGCAGACCAATTAGGGTCTCTTGTCAAAGAATGGCAAGAGATCGGCGATGTACTGGAAGATATGGGTGTAAGAATCGCAGGATTTGACCCAGGTCATCTAGAATGGCATGGTGTTGTTGACGGCCACCTCGTCCACTATTCATGGTGTCAAGGAGAGGAAGATATTGAGTGGTGGCATCCGCTTGATACTGGTATCAACGGCCGCAGACCTCTTGTTGAAGCATGATGTCGGAGGGGCATGGTCCGAATCACCAAGGTGCATACTGGGGGCGGAGACGAAGGAGAAACTTCGCTCGTAGACGGTAGCCGTGTAGCAAAGAGCAACGCTCGTATTGAGATCGTTGGTACATGTGACGAAGTCAATGCTTTACTTGGCATGGTTCTAATGGAAACCAACCGACTATCGGATACTCATGCTGATGGTGGAACTAGGATTACAGTTAGGCGTGTAAAGGATGTCTGTACTTCTGCAATCGGGAGATTGCAAAGTGAACTATTCGACTTAGGTGCGGAATTAGCATGCCCTCCTAATCAGATACCCGAGTATATGCAATTGATTGACCAAGAGGATTCAGATAGATTGTGTGAAGAAATGGATGCATGGATAGAGGAACTAGATCCCCTTGAAAGTTTCATTCTTCCAACAGGTTCTGGACCGGTTGCTACATTGCATTTGGCCAGAACAGTAACAAGAAGACTCGAAAGGTCGATGGTTGGAATCAAAGATGAAATGCGACCATTATCCCTACAGTACGTAAATCGCTTGTCAGACTGGTTATTTGTGCTTACAAGATGGACTACAGCTAGATTGGCTGAGGACGAGACACTATGGACTCCAAAAGGAAAGAGAGAGGCTGGAACAGCAGACATGACGCGTCGCCAAAACGCTAACCGTTAAAGAAGACTACAAAGCCGATGAATTACAACTATATTTAGTTCTAAACAATTACCGGGCAATCGATGACGCCCTATTTGCATGAGCTGGTTCTCGGTGAAAAAACCGATGCCTTTCTCAAGCGTTTTTCCATAAATGTTGCAATTTTTGGATTTGTTTTACACTTAATTGCTTGCTATCTTTATCAATCAGACTACATCAGTATGTCGGATATGAATGGCTTCTTCGATTCTTACTTAGACGCTCTGTACAC
>CAXGTB010000162.1:0-3465 GCA_964012565.1 uncultured euryarchaeote
ACTGCGGAGGAGGTGCTGAAGGAGATTGGACCTGTCCAAGAAGTCCTAGACGCACATGATGGTGTAGTAACTGTCATCGATACTGCGGATGGCAATGTCATGCTTTCACTAGACGGAGGCTGTGTAGGTTGCTCATCAACACCGATGACTGCCATGCAGATCTATTACTCACTGAAGAAGTTAGAACCGGTTAATGATGTGATCTTTGTAAATGGAGAATTACCAGAATACATGCGCACATTCATCGACCAAAAGATGGCAGATGAATCAAAAAACGAAGGCGAAATCGTTTGATTACTCTTCTTCTTTCTTCCCAATATTATGAGGATTAGCGCCGAATGACACATTCTGCCCTTTGATATTCAGCCGAGCTGCTATAGCAACAACGACGCACAAAACTGAAAGCGGTTTAGGAAGATAGTTTGATCCCCAAAGTTCGCCATCTGCCAAAGATAGCCACCAAAGAATCCCCGCCGTTAGTAGCAGCGAGAACATGATGAAATTCTGAGCCATTAATTCCATCTTTTCATTACGGGAAAATGTGGCTATGAATATGAATGCAGTAAGCGACAAAAAGCACATTGTTTGAGCGAGAGACTCGATGAGTTCTGTCTCGACCATGTCTATGCCAATAGGCAGGGGTTCTTCAACCCGCACGCATTGGAGATTACATGGCAGGCGCATCTTGGACATTAGCCAAGCCGCGCAAGAACGGCCCACCATACTTCAGCCGTAACCAAGTCAGTACAGCACTCCACCAAATGGCAGTACTATTGGAATTATCCGGAGCAAACATGTTCCGTACCAGGTCTTATCAAAATGCCTCACGCCTCATTGGCTCTTTATCACAAGATTTAGGAGAACTAGTTGCGAGTAAAGAAATATTCAATCTAAAAGGAATTGGAAAGGGACTTGGATCAGCAATATCTCAAGCCGTAGGAGAAGGAAATTGGCCAGAGGATTGGGTTAATTTACACACAAGTACTCCTGAAGGGCTGATTGAAATGCTTGGAATCCCGGGCGTGGGACCAAAGAAAATCAAACTACTACATGATGAATTAGGAGTTCTATCTGTAGCTGATCTACAGGAAGTTTGTGTCAAAAATGAAGTTGCTCCAATGAAAGGATTCGGGGCAAAAAGCCAGCAGAAAATTCTCGACGGAATAGATCTACTTGCTAGATTTTCAGCAAGAAGACGGCTAGATATCGGACTAAGATATGGTCAAACATTCCTGTCAATGATTCTACAAATTCCTGGCGTCGAAAGAGCCGAGTTAGCCGGTTCTGCTCGCAGAAGAAGAGAAACGATAGGTGATTTGGATATTGTAGCAGCAGTAGGACCAGAGGATGTTGAGGCTGTTACCAATGAAATTCTATCTCTCAAAGGTATCGCTGATGTCAAAGGAGCAGGAGATTCCAAAGTATCGGTAATCCTTGATACATCAATTTTTGAAGAAGGATTCAGCCTAGGTCATTTGGATGCAAATGTGCTTGATGCGATTGGAGGAGAGTCTTACGAGCAGCTAGAATCGGGTGGAACCATAGACGCTCAAGTGAGGTTAGTTCCCTCACACGTCTTCCCTTACACATTGGCTTACTTCACAGGATCGAAAGAACACAATATCAGGATGAGGCAAGTTGCTCAAGACAACGGCCTCAAGTTGAACGAATTTGGATTGATGCCTGAAACTGAACTCACTGGCTTGGAAGCCGCAGCAACATCATTACCTGCTGTGGAAGAATCGGATATTTATGCACACTTAGGGCTGAAATACGTCACTCCAGAACTTAGAGAAGACCTCGGAGAGATGGAAGCATCTGCTGCAGATCAATTACCTGAACTAATCACACTCTCAAACATAAAAGGAGCATTACATAATCACACAACACTTTCCGACGGTGAAGCAAGTCTTGAACAAATGGCTGATGCTGCGAGAAGGATGGGATGGAACTGGCTTGGAATAGCAGATCACTCTCCCACTTTGCACATTGCAAACGGGGCTAGTGCAGATGACTTACTTGCACAACACCAAACTATGCAAGAATACAACGCTAATTGGAAGGATGAGGGCATAGATTTCAGATTATTTAGCGGAGTCGAATCCGACATTCTAGAAGATGGCAAACTCGACCATCCCGATGATGTGCTAGCAAAAATCGACTATGTAGTAGCCAGCGTCCACGCTATGACACGGTGGAGAGGAAGAGATGAGTCGCAAAATACCGAAGATTTACTGAAGTGTCTAGAACACCCTGCAACAACTGTTCTCGGACATCCTACCGGGCGGATTTTGCAAGGTAGAGAAGGGTACGAGGTGGATCTTCACACAGTTTTGGAACATATGTCCGAAGCAAACAAGGATGGGCAACTGAAAGCAGTAGAACTCAATGCATCCCCCTACAGACTAGACCTAGATTGGCGTCTGTGCAAGCGTGCGAAAGAGCTAGAAGTCCCTGTAGTCATCAATCCAGACGCCCATTCAATCAAGGGTTTGGGAGACATTGATTACGGTGTCATGATTGCTCGTAAAGGCTGGTTGGAAACTGGTGATATTTTGAATTCTTTAGATTCTAAAGAAATAACTGCGAGGCTATCGAGGTGATTAAATGAGATTTATTAGAGCAATAATCATAGGTTTACTTTCTATTTTCCCAGGGACAATTATAGGTTATCTTGGATGGCTAGCAACTGGTTCTAGCGAAAGCAATTATTCCCCTAGTGTCATCTTTTTCTGCAACGTGGTCCCATTTGGATTCGTTTTCTTGGGGTTCATGTGGGCATGGATTAATGGCGAAGAATATGGAGTAAATTACCGGGGCTGATATCTTGAAACGCTCAGAGAAAGCACCACGCATCTTAGAGATGCTCGAGGAACTTTACCCTGAGACTCCAGTCCCGCTAGATCATGAAACACCGTTCCAACTACTCATTGCAGTTCTAATGAGTGCTCAAACAACAGATAAGAAAGTCAATCAAGTAACACCAGAATTGTTCCGGCAAGGACCTGATTCTGAAAGCATGGCTAAACTTACTCCTGAAACAATTCAAGGAATAATTCGGGAAGTAGGACTCGCACCCACAAAAGCGAGAAACATCTCGAAATTGGCAAAGATTCTCGTTGAATCATATGACGGCGAAATACCAAACACATTCGAAGGCCTAGAATCACTCCCTGGCGTTGGGCACAAAACCGCAGGAGTTGTGATGGCGCAAGCCTTTGGAGTACCTGCATTCCCAATCGACACTCATATTCACAGACTAGCAGCAAGATGGGGATTGTCAAATGGTACAAATGTCGTAAAGACCGAAAAGGATCTAAAAGCAATCTTCCCGAAAGAATCTTGGAACAAATTACACTTACAGATTATCTTCTTTGGTCGTGAATATTGCCCAGCGAGAAACCACGACCTTACCAAATGCCCAATCTGTTCATGGGCTGCTAGCAAGAAGAGAATTAAGCAAGA
>CAXGTB010000163.1:0-3432 GCA_964012565.1 uncultured euryarchaeote
ATTCCAGCACCGTGGGTCGCATTTCCTCTAGATGTTACTGAAGATGTTACGAAGGGGAATGTCCCCTGGTCGATGTCTAAAAGACACCCTTGAGCACCTTCCAGAATAATTCTCTCGCCCATCTTTAATGCATTGTCAAGTAAAATTCCAGTATCTGTAATTGCGCTACCAAATCTCTGCTTTATCCAACTAACTTGTTCTTCTAATTCTTCTGCAGTTACTCTCTGTCTGCACCCTGCGTGCTCTAGAGCCTTGTTTTGACGCGCAGCCATATCCTGAAAATCACAGTATGGTAAATCTGCAAATCGTAGACCTATTCGGTTAATTTTGTCAGCGTACGTTGGACCAATTCCTCTGCCAGTTGTACCGATTTTCTTGTCTAATCCGTCAATATATGTGTGATAGGGCAAGATAATGTGTGCACGATTTGATATGAAAAGGCGCTTGCCAGAAGGATCGCTTCCTCCACCTTCTACCCAGTCATTGAGTTCTTTATCGAGAACCCATGGGTCAATAACCATTCCATCTCCAAGTACTAGGCCGCATTCTTCACGAGTTATCCCCGAAGGAAGTAAATGGAATTTCAGTACTCTGTCACCTAGAACAACGGTGTGGCCTGCATTGTTTCCTCCTTGGAATCTGGCGACCCAGGTGGCCGTTTCAGCAAGCCTGTCAACCAGTTTTCCTTTTCCTTCATCTCCCCATTGGGCGCCGAGTACTATCGTAGCAGACATGCTTCTCGTCTGTTGCGCATAGCATAGAGTGCATGAACTATGCGCATGAAAGTAAAACCACTTTGGTCCTAAATAGGTAATTAGCTAATGCCGGTTTTATCGGCCTAATTTAGTAATAAATGAGCATTCTAAATCTGTGTTGTGATGCAAAAAAACCACGGGTTTAAATAGTCCGGAAACACATAACTATTGTCAGCGGGGAAAAACAACCAGTGGAGGTGCAGTATCCCGGGTGAGAAAGGGATTTCCATCGACAAGTTTATATCCCAGTGACATAACTAATAAACTCGGAGTTGAGAAGTATGGTACATGATGACGAAACCCGCTTTCAAGCGGAACAAAAGAAGAATATGCAAAGAAATAATGTTGCCCGTAAGGGACTTGGTTCTAGTCGCCCCCAACGTAGAGTTGTAGACGGACATACCAAGCCTTGCATCGAGTGTGGAACTTTAGACTGGAGGAATGACAACAGTCGCGGCGAAGTTTCTTGTGGAGGCTGTGGTTTAGTTGTTGAGGAAAATGTGATTGATCCAGGTATTGACTGGACAAACCACGACAATACTACTGACCGTTCTAGAATTGGAGCTCCCATGACCCACACTTTAGCGGACAAAGGTCTCAACACCAGTATTGCAAGTTCGGATTTGACTTCAGGGGCAGCTAGTCGCCATGGAATGTCTGCAAAAGCGCGCAGAGATTGGCGTCGTCGTCGAGTTATGGATGAGCGTTCCAAAACCAGGGCGAGTCGTGCGCGCAATCTTGTAAAAGCAAACCAGATGGTTAGAGATAAATCAGGTTTGCCAAAATCAATGCAAGAAGAGGTATGCAGGCTTTACAAGATTCTATCTCACCAAGGTTTTGTAACAGGTCGCTCGATTGCTGGAGTAACTGCTGCATGTACTTACTTGGTCGCCCGTAGAGAAGGTGTGCCACGACAGATACCAGAAATAAGTCAGACCTTTCAAGTCTGCGAAAAAGAATTGTCACGTATGATTCGTCATATTTCACGTAAGTTCAACATGCATAAAATCTCAAGCCCGTCTGATTACTTCAGTCGTTTCATCAGCGACTTGCAATTGCCTCCTAACATCTCTTTGCAAGTAGATCATCTGTGGAATGTCCTAAAGCCTCATGTGAATCTGTGGCAGGGCAAGAAACCTATGGGCGTTGCTGCGGCTCTAATTTACAAAGCTGCATCCCAAAGCGGTCACAAAAGAACTCAGGCAGAAATATGTAAAGTTGCTAAGGTTTCTGAAGTCACACTTAGACAATTAAATCGTATCTTAAATGATGTCCTAAATAGTGAATTGCAGGGCGATGTAAATTAAGATAGTTTCATTTGATGAGTTACAGTGCATCAATGCATGAGCCGCCAAACAAACCGCACACAACGCAAGGTCCGAATACCTTCC
Source organism: uncultured euryarchaeote (assembly GCA_964012565.1). Classification (GTDB taxonomy): domain Archaea; phylum Thermoplasmatota; class Poseidoniia; order Poseidoniales; family Poseidoniaceae; genus MGIIa-K1. The sequence goes on from CAXGTB010000163.1 coordinate 2,147, forward strand.
AGTAAGCGTAAAAAAGCGGGGGCGAAGAAAGAAGCAAAGCCAGGGGTAATACCTTGTGGGATTTCTAGTTGTGATGGTTTTGCAGATAAGCATCTAGGTGGCCGATCTCTAAGTCAAGAAAATGCGATTGACACTTGGGGTGAAGGAGCATTTACAGTTCGCAAAAACCGGGTTCGTGTATGCAAATCTTGCTACAAGTTGTGGAAGAAAGACAACAAAGATGACTCCAATACACATTATTGATTCACTTTCACTTTCACACAACGTGTCTGGGAAATGAAAGTAGACCCCCGGCCAGCAATTCAGTTGTCATGAGACAGTTGAGAACAGTAATTCGCTCGATGGTAACGCCGGGTGGCAACGTCATTGCAATGGACGATTCCACAATAGTTTGGAAACCTAGAGATGGTAAGCAAAGAAGAGTAAGAATAGAAGCACGTGCAAGTGTATTACTTGGATTGATTGGGCCAAATGGCCTTGTCGATAGGGTAGTAGTTGGTGACGAATATGGAGGTGTAAACATAATCTTGCTAAATTCGATGGAAATTATCGATCGATTTGTAGTAACAGAATCAAAGGTAAGATCGCTATGCTCCTCATCTATTAGTGGTGAAAGCATATTGGTTGGATGTGAAAATGGTTCAGTATTTATGGTCGGGAAAAATGTCCCTAATCGTGTGATGAATCTCTTTGATTTAGATGGCCCAGCCTCAGCATTGCGTATTGTTGGTCAAGATCTACACATTCAACAAGGATGGGAAAGGAAAGTAGTAACTTGGACAGGACAAAAATCACTTGTTGTTGCCTAGGTCCTCAACTTCGTTCTGAGGCCATGGCGGGTCTGATGTCAAAAAGTATGCAGTTCTTGCAGGTCTTGGCCAGCTACGGGGTGCTAAGCCGTCATTTTCTAAACACTCTTCATAAAAAGAAAGATGCTGATTAATCACTTCAGTTATGCGAGAATCTCCTTTGATTGCTGGCCCTCTAGCAGGAACAATACTGGTTGGTGAAAGGTCATCAATCGTTTTCAGAGAGGTTATCAAATCCGGCAGACTTCCTCCTGGCATGTCCCACCTACTAGGGCTATCTGCTCTTGGTAGGACCGAACCTGTAACTAAAACTCCTCTTTCCTTTTCGAAATACCCCATGCCATCGCTGCAATGGCCAGGTAATGAAATCGCCATTAGTTCACCATCTCCCAAATTGAAAACGTCGCCTTGTGAAACAGGCTCACATCTAGTACTTGGCATATCAGAATCATATCGGTTCGCCCATGTCGAATAGAA
>CAXGTB010000164.1:0-3379 GCA_964012565.1 uncultured euryarchaeote
ACATCGTATTAATTCCCCATTCAGCAAGTCGTGTTGCAGTCTTTGGTCCAATTCCTGGAACCTCTCGAACGGATCTATCTGTGAAAAATGATTCAATCTGATCTGGAAGTGTTCGATGAATTCCGGCTGGCTTGTTCTCCTCACTACCCATTTTAGCAAGTATTCTTGTCGAACCAATTCCAAACGATGTTGAAAGACTGAGTTTATCCATAATTTCCGATTGTAGTTCTCTAGCAATTGATAACGCTCTATCCCAATCACCAGCACAGTATTCTGTAATATCCAGATATGCTTCATCGATGCTTGCTTGTTCAAATCGGTCTGCATTTCGAGATAAAATTTCCATCACTTTCCTACTAGCTCTCGAATACAAACCTCTAGTGGATTGGAGATAATGACCTGTTCCATGAGGAGGGCCTGGGCATCTGCGCCATGCCTCACCTATTGGCATGGCTGAGCGAATTCCAAACTTCCTAGCTGCATAATTACAGGTTGAAACTATTCCTCTACCTTTCCCGTCTTTGGGGTCAGAACCCAAAATTAACGGAATATTTGGGTCTAGATTATGATGCAATGTTTCCACAGCAGCGTAGAAGGCATCGAGGTCACAATGAATGATTATCCTCCCTGCCATGTATCTATTACATAGACGAAGGTCTTTGAAGAACGCGAAACCCATGCTTTGATGAATAAGTTGTGTCTAAGAAGCGACATGGCAGCAATTAAGGAGATTATCGCTGCCCTAATCGGACTTCTAATCCTGGCGTCCCTAGTTGGTTATTCTGGTCAAGAAGACATCCCAAATGTACCCAAACCAGGCGCAGGTCTGTGCGGGGTAACCAAAGATTCATTCGACAATATTCCTGGTTCTGGCCTATTAGTGGATATCGAAGTCGATGTTTCATGGGATGATAGTGAAGTTTGGATCGGAATAATCACCGTTGAAGATTATGATTCTCTAGAAAAACTGGGAGAAAATTCAGAGGGCGAATTAGTTCCATGTGATTCCAAAATAGATTTTGTTGCAGGTGGACCATCATCTGGAAGTGATAGCAAATTCAACTATATTCCAGATGGAGAAGAATTTCACATTATGATTGGTTCTTTGAATGATGCTGAAGATGAAGATGATGATGATGACAGCATCATACCTGGTTTTGTTGAGGAAAAGGTAGAATCGAATGAATTCGTTGATGAATTCAATGTTAAGGTCGAATATGAGGTATCAGGTGGGCTAGGAATAATCCTGATTTTAATCATCATCGAACTTGTCCTGCTGTATAATGTCCTGTTAAACAGAGCTAATTGAGATATTGCGCATTGACCAGCGTTGAAGGTTTTTCTCCTGAAAGTGCTGCAATTACCGCCTTTGCGATATCAATTCCAACTCGGTGTTGTGCTTCAAGGGTTGCAGCCCCAATATGAGGTGTTCCATGGAAATTTTCATGTTGAATTAGAGCATATCCTTCCGGCAAAGGTTCAACTTCAAACACGTCTAGAGCAGCACTAGTTATGATTCCATTCTCAAGAGCCTCCAACAAGGCCTCCTCGTCGACAATTCCACCTCTAGCGCAATTGACAATGTGATTTCCACACACTATGCCACCTTTCTTTCCTGGCATCATTCCCATTCTCTTTTTGTTCACTAAGTGGTGGGTCTCTTCAGTTAAGTTGCAATGTATGGAAATATGTGTACAAGTTTTGAACAGGGAATCTACTTTTTTGTGCAAATATGCACCTTGGGCTTTTGCGACCTTTGGCGGCAAATACGGGTCATATGTATGAATCTCCATACCTAGTGATTTAGCAACTCTAGCTACTCCTTGTGCGATTCTCCCAAATCCAATCAAGCCAAGACATTTCCCAGATAATTCTGTTCCCTTCATTTGTTTCTTTTCCCACTTACCTTCACGCATACCCCTATCGGATTTTGGTATGTGACGTAGAGATGACAGTAGATGTCCTATTGCTAATTCAACTACAGATTGAGTAGATGCATTTGGTGCATTTACCACCATAATTCCTGCAGAACCTGCAGACTCTAGATCGATATTATCAACTCCAACTCCTGCTCTGCCTATAACTTTCAAGCCCACACTTGCACCGATTACATCAGAAGATAATTTGGTTGCACTTCGAACAATGATTGCATCAAAATCTTTCAGCTCACCATTAAGTAATTCAGATTCTTCAATGTAGCCTTGAACTACTTCATGACCGGCTTTTTTCAGTACTGCTACTGCTGCGGGAGCCATTCCATCGGTTACAGCGATTCGGGCCATTAATTGGGCTAAAATCAAAACCCCTCCATGAACATTCTTGAAGGGAAGGCCGCTCAACCCACCATGGCCTCCACTCTCGACATCGAGAATTTGGTGTGGGCGATAGGGATTTTAGCACTCCCACTAATCCTTGCATTACCTGCAAAATTGCTGTATCAAACAGTAATATTAGGCGTGGGTCCTGCTGAACGTAATTATCGCTCAACCGTCCAAAAAATCTTGGATGCTGGAATGCAAGTCGAACAATTTAGAGATGTTCTTGATGAAGAATCTAGAAGGCTAGGAATTAAATCAAGCCGAGCAAAACTCAATGAAACCGATTTACTCTACCCTCTTACTCTTACTCACTTTATTTTGGTTCCAATGATATTCATCTTACCAATAATAGCCGTGATTTCATTACCGATTATCATACTTGGAATACCTGTACTCTACTTACTTGAAGTGGTATTGATTCGTAGACGTCTTCTGATTAATGCAATCAAATTGCTTGAAACCTGGTTTGGAAAGCAGATCATCCATATTCCTGATGCTGGTAACGGACATTGTAGTAATGATGCCAAGGTGTTAGATGCATCAAACATAGCTGTCCATTTCCACAAAGTCCCAAGAGTAGTATTCCTAGGTTTGTTCTCTTGGCTCATCATACACTGGACACTGCGATTAGATTCACAAATAACAGAATTCATTTTTGCTGGTGTATTCTACATATTTTTGCTTGGAATTGTAGGAATTGTGGCAACTGCATTAGAATCAAATCTAGTATTAGTAGATCCTGCTAGAGGGAGAATCATACCGATTGCAGATTGGCTGGATTCAATGCTAACACCAATCGTAGGGGTTGGACTTCTATTCTTACTAGGTAGGGATTTAATGACTGAGGCAAGAGATGATGGTAATACAATCTTATTCTCAGCAACAGTGTTACTAGTTCTATACTGTGCAACAGCAGTTGGGGTTACTTTCCAGTGGGGATACAATTGGTGGCACGGTAAATCTGTTAGAAGACAGTTTGAGCAACAAGCAATTGAGAAACTGAACCCACAATCCTACGATCTAACAAGAAATAGAGGAAGAATACAGTTGAATGTTCGTTG
>CAXGTB010000165.1:0-3361 GCA_964012565.1 uncultured euryarchaeote
ATGATTTCTTCAAGTGAAGAAGGATACGATTTTACAGATTCATCTGACGGAGAAGTGACTCTGATTGAAGGATATGAAGGAACGCATTATGTTGTATTAGCATTCAGTGACAACAATGATGCGGGAGATTCCAAATATTCGATTTCATTTGATGGGGAATCTGTCGATAATTCTTGGTCTAGTATTGAATCAGAAGATTCGTCAGCTCTCGACTCTGTTCGAGAGCACAAAGATATTGATCATCCAATTGCGGTTGAAATTCCAACAGGATTACTCGAAGGTGAATATGAGATAAAAGTCAAAGTTACTGAAGACGGCGACCCTTGGGAAAATACCAGAACCGTAACAATGACATTGGTCATCGAGTTGCCTGAAGAAGACACTTCATCCGAGTAACTTGGATAGTCGTGCGGTTAAAGCATCCAATTGGATTGCTTCTCCTCCGCCTTCTACTAGGCGGAAATCTATCTCTGCCATTAACTCAGTCAGCTCCAACTTTTGTATTTCAGACAGGAAATCAGCCCCGTATAATTCTCGGTGCAATTGATTGACAAAATCAGTACCTGCAAGGCCGTATTTATCCAACAACTCACGCAGCCTTCTACGTGCTGCGTGAAAACCATCCTGTCTACATGCCATCAAATATTGATGAAGTGATTCTGGTGGAGCTGTTGCACTGGTTTCATAGATTAGGGATCTTGAAACTTTATTGTCTAGAGCAGCAGCAACCTGTAGAGCAGTTATTGCTTTTCTCAAATCTCCTTGTGAAATTCTAACCAAAGCTTCTGCCGCTTCATCATCCAATCCGACCTTTTCAGATTTAGCCACGGATTTGACCTGATCCAAAACATCTGCATCTGCTAATGGTCTGAACCTAAAAACTGCACATCGGCTCTGAATAGGTTCAATGATTTTGCTCGAATAGTTACAAGACAAAATGAATCTACAAGTTTGAGCATATTGCTCCATAATTCTCCTCAAAGCACCCTGTGCATCATGAGTTAGTGCATCGGCTTCATCGAGGAAAATAATTTTGAACTCAGCACCACCATATGGTGAAGTCCTTGCGAATTGCTTGACTTTGGTACGGATGCTTTCCAGTTTCCTTTCATCACTCGCATTCATTTCCAACAAATTGTTACGGAATTCAGGTCCAAAAACATCTCTTGTCAAAGCCATAGCAGCGGTTGTTTTACCGGTACCAGGTGGTCCTGCAAACAACAAGTGAGGGAAGTCCGCTAGATTGGCGTAAGAGGCTAACCTCTGGACTACTGAGGCTTGACCTCGAATGTCACCAACTGTGCGAGGACGATGTCTCTCAACCCATAGTTCACTCATGCTTTTGGGATGTCAGAACAGGACGAACTTGAACCTTCGCTTTTACTAAATTCGCTAGTTTTCTCAGCGGCCACCCTACGGGTGGCCAGCCGAAAGGAAACTATACCCCCTCCTCCAGTGGTATGTCGAGCCCCATGTCATCGAACACCCGCGACCGCCGTAAAATTACGACTTCTTTGCTATTGGTATTGATGTTCTTATTCGCAGATTTAGCCTTGCCACAGGCAGTTCCTGTTTGGACAAACGAGGAACTGGGTGACGATAATGAAGTTTTGAAAACTACCTCTTCATTCAATGTTACAAAAGATGCAGGAATGCAGTCTTCAAATCCTGATTCAAACTATGGAAGCGACGCAAATTCTGAATTGGGCATCGACATTGATGGTGAATCTCGTTTGCTTTTCAGCTTCAATAATTCGGTTCCAACTGGGCACATGGTCAATGGTGCAACTTTATTCTTGACTTGTGGAATCGCATTAGAAGACCTCGATTACATCAACATATATGCAACCAGAGTCAAGAAAAGCTGGGATGAAGCAAACGTGACTTGGAATGAGAGAGATTCTGGCATAAGTTGGGGCACTGGAGGTGCTGATGACGAATCAGATAGAGGCATATGGGAGCCTCCGTTCTATGGTTTCAATAACAATACATTCCAAATTAACGTTACAGCAATCGTGCAAGATTCAGTGATTAATTCCCGCAACAGTATCGATCTTCTCATTGCAGCAACTGGAAGTTCATACAACTGTAACATGTCAGAATCAACCGATGTAAACGTAAGGCCATACCTTTCGATTACTCATCAAAATGGAACCCACACAAATGGAGGCAGTCTATCTCCTAACTTTGTAGAAGATGGTGCTGCATTGATGGATGAAGATGAATTCTTACTGAAAGCTGCAACTAATCCAGAATTATCTTGGGAAAACATGAACGGTAATATTGCACAAGTTCAATTATCTAACGACCCTGAATTCAAATCAGATATCGATGACTTCTGGTATTACAATACAATAGATAATTCATCTCTTTTCACTCAAAGTTCAGGCAATGGAGAGATGACTGTTCCTAGCGGAAACGAACTAAGCAATAGCACGACAATGTACTACCGAATGAGGGCAATCGATTCCAATGACACCTATGGGCTGTGGCAATCAGGATACTTCCACCTACCTGGGCATACTGCATCACAGGCAGGAAACTATGGACAAGTGACTTTTGGCCATGATGATCTAGGTCTATTCAACAAGACAATTGAAGATACGTTCATTGATTCCAATAGCGCAACAAAGAACATGAACATGGGAAGTAGTGGGAATATTACAATCGGTAGTTCGTCATCTGCAGATCAATATGGATTAATCAGATTGAACCTAGACGACGTAGGACTACATGCTAACTCATCGATTATTTCTGCTGACTTTTCTTTTGAAAGAACTATTCACAGCGGCGATGCAGAAGTGAGTTTCCACATAATGGATGCCGATGATTGGACCGAATACGGTTCAACATGGAGAAAGTACGACGGCACATATTATTGGCAAGATGGCGGAAGAAGTCCATCTATGTCAGTGGGAAGTTTCGACGGTAATCAATCATCTTCAGCAATAGAAGTTAATTTGACTGTAGCAATTCAGAAATGGATCGATGACAACAACGCAGCCATTCAGTCTGGACAAACTCCAGAACAATCTCTGGAATTAATGCTGGTAGCATCTACATGGGGTATAGAAGAATCTTCAACTCAATCTGTTAACCTTTGTAGTACAGACGCATCGAATTGCAATCAGCCTACTTTGGAAATCACATATGATTGGGGAAGCAGTGGTCCACCAACAATTCCAACTCATACCTCGCCACTCGATGGACATGCAGTATGGAACTTAACAGGCCACAATCTTTCAGGAAATACAACCCCTACCTTATCTTGGGATAGCACTATTTCTTGGAGTGGTGATATGCTTTTGCAACTTTCAAAAGATTCTGAATACAGAGATGTTATTTATTCATTCAATACTGC
>CAXGTB010000166.1:0-3340 GCA_964012565.1 uncultured euryarchaeote
TCTGCTGCGCCATTGCTAGTTGACGGGTTAAGAAGACTCGAATATCGTGGTTATGACTCGTCTGGAATTGTCGTCAAAAATGGAGATTTACAGGTACACAAGAAAGTAGGAAAGGTCTCAGAGTTGTCAAAAATTTTGCCAGACCATATCATTGGTAACTCTGGTATTGCGCACACAAGATGGGCAACTCATGGAGGAGTTACCGATGCAAATGCCCACCCGCACATGAGTCAAAATGGTGAAATCGCTGTGGTTCACAATGGTATAATCGATAACGCAAGAAGATTGAGAACTCGTTTAATTGAAAGAGGTATTGAACTGAAATCAGAAACTGATTCAGAAGTATTGGTCCACATGATTTCAATCGGAATTGAATCAGGTCAGGAACCGCTAGAAGCGGTTAGGAAAACTCTCACTAGGATTACTGGGACTTGGGGACTTTGCGTTCTTTTCAAAGAATACGACATGATAGTTTGTGCTCGTAATGGTTCACCTCTAATCCTTGGTCAAGGCGAAGGAGAATCATTCGTATCTTCTGACCCTCATGCACTTACACAACACACTCAGAATTTCTTCTTCCTCGAGGATGGTGACATGGCAGTAATTACTGGTGACAGAATAGACATCTCTAGATTGGAAGGAGGAATGTCATCTACTAGCCTGACCGTGATTGAGGATGAATGGGGTGAAGCAGATATGGCAGGCTTCCCACATTACATGTTGAAGGAAATTCATGAGCAAGCTGAGGCTTTGCGAAGATGTATAGCCGGTCGTTTGGATATGTCAAATGGTAGTGCAAAACTAGGTGGATTAAGACTAGACCCTGTACGACTTAGAACAATCCCTCATGTTCGCCTCATTGGATGTGGAACAGCCCTCAATGCATGTAAAATCGGTCAATTAGCTATCGAAAGTTTGGCGCGTATACCTGCAGTGGCACATGTTGCAAGCGAGTTTAGGTATAATGATCCAGTGATTAATCCGAATGCTCTACACTTCGCTGTTTCACAATCAGGCGAAACAGCGGATACATTGTCTGCAGTTAAAGAAATTCAACTGAAAGGTGGAGACGTACATGGTATAGTGAATGTTGTCGGTTCGACAATAGCAAGAAAGTGTGGTCAAGGCGTTTACATTCACAGTGGGCCAGAGCAGGCTGTAGCTTCTACAAAGGCATTCACAAACATGGTTGCTTCTCTGCTATTGTTCGCAATACGAATCGGCCGTACTAGGAACTTTTCTAGAGAGAAAGGTCAATCGATAATCAAAGATTTTGAGAGGGTTCCTGAGTTAATTGAAAATTATCTCGCAAATCCAGGCCCAATCGATGAAGCAGTTGAACTTGTCAAAGATGCAAAGAGCGTACTTTTCCTAGGTAGGGGTCTCTCAGCACCCGTTGCAAGCGAAGGCGCACTAAAGCTGATGGAAATTGCCTACATACCTTGCCTTGCTTACCCTGCTGGTGAAATGAAACATGGTCCAATTGCTCTACTTGAAGAAGGAAGTCCAGTGGTTGTAATTCTTCCAAATGATAAGCATCGTGAGAAGACAATTGCTTCAATGCATGAATGTCGAGCTCGAGGTGCTAAGATTATTCTAATTCACGAGGAAGGCGACCATGAAGCGACAGAGGAAGCAGATGTATCAATTCCAGTTCCTTCATGCAGTTACCTGTTGACTCCATTGCTAACTGTTATTCCTACTCAACTAATCGCTTACCGCACAGCGCTTGCATTGGAATGTGATGTAGATAGGCCAAGGAATTTGGCCAAGTCAGTAACTGTTGAGTAGTCACTTTACGCTGAATCTTTGGTCTTCAGAACTCCAAAGTATCGGAGAGTAGCCAAGCCTGTGGTGAGTATGTCTCATTTTGATTACACCTAGTTTACGAGTAATATCATCTCCAACCCTTTCCATTGTCAGGTGCATTACACCATCAGATAGGTAATCTTCAACTCCGTATTCACCGAATTGTTTGTGATCTTCTCCGGTCATTTCACAGATGAAGAAAGAGGTCAACTCTAAGCGGCGGCATGCTTCGAATAGTCTGAAAATTTCATCACGTGGGTTTTCCATTTTTGTAAGAGTGAAGAAAGCACCCAAGGAATCGAAAACCAGAAGTTCGAATCCAATCGATTGCCTGTAAGATGTAAGTTGCTTGATTAATTGCCCCATCCAGTCAATTCTGTTGCTCATTCCTTGCTCATCGAGTTGAACACGTAGGTCTGAGAGGTCAATGATTGCAATACGATTGCGTACCCGAGGGTCGTCAACATTCATTCCCATGTTTGACATATGGGATCTCAAGGAATCTTTTCCTTGCTCAAGAGTAACATATATCCCGCTTGTTTCTCCATACAGAACAGCATTGTAAAGCAACGAGAATGTAACTGATGACTTCATTGCACCCGATTGTCCTGCAACGATACAAATGTGTCCTTGCGGGATGCCCCCTTGCATATTTTCATCTAATCCTGCGATGTGTGTTGGAATTCTTTCGATGTCACTCACGTCGTCTCACCACTCGGGTGTAATAGCGATGCACTCTTCAAGGTGACCCCGAATGAGAGCATTATGGGAATATGGTTGGCGAGCGCCTCACAACGTCGCGCTCAAATCCTGAATGACCGAATTGGCCCAGTTCACATTGAAGCATTACCTGATGTTGACGAAACTCCTCCCTCCGGTCCAGTCCCCAATCAGGTTCTTGCTATTTGTCGCAGAAAAAGCGAAGCTGTACCTCAATCCCATGGATACCAAGGCGTAGTTGTCGCAGATACGATGATAGAAGATCCAGATGATCCAAATGTTTCAATTGGAAAAGCATCTGATGAGTTAACGGCAACATCGATGATAAAACGCCTTTCTGGAAGGAGACACCAGGTTTGGTCCGCAACAGGTATCCAAATTTGCGGTGATTGGACTTTCTTTGTCGAGAGTGCAATAGTTGAAATTGATGAATTGTCATTAGACGATATAGTTCATTTAATCGAAACAGGCTCTTGGAAGAATAAAGCAGGATCATATGATTTGGCAGGTGAAATGGGCAAGCATGCCCGACTAGTAGACGGCGATGAGTTGGCGGTGCTGGGATTTGCACCTAGTGCGCTGAAATTACTAGATTAGCCATCTTCAGAATGCCCAGAACCATGTTCGGGATAAGATAGATATTGGTCGTAAAACATTGGTATTTTATGCCAAGTATAGAGACAAATGAAAGTTTCTTTTATCCAATAAACTAGTATCGAAAGGTAGGCCAAAGCGTAAACCAAAACTCCGATTCTTGGAAATTGTTCCAGAATTTCGTCATTCAACCAACTAGAAAACATTGCATAAACTG
>CAXGTB010000167.1:0-3328 GCA_964012565.1 uncultured euryarchaeote
GCAGTGTAATGTCAACAGATCTCGCCGATGCCGCCACAACTGATGCACTAAACGGCGACAAATTGTCATTCACAGTCGGAGCCGATGTAGTAAAGGTAAACGATGCAGTCGTCACATCTGCAAATGTTGAGGCATCAAATGGAGTCATTCACGTAATCGACAAAGTATTGATTCCACCAGTGGACATCTATGTCAGCGATGGCTCAATGGAATCTCCATATTTTTCTTTCTTTGCAGATGACGCAGGTGCCGATCTTGTAACAGAACTGAATATTGATATGAACTATAAATTCCAGAGAATTTCAAACCCATCAGCACATCCTTTCTACGTAGGGGATTCTGGATACAACGCTGATTCCAGCAACAACCTGATTATCGCTGGAGATGGAACAAGTACCACCGGTATTTCAGATGATGAGTCTTTTACTCTATTCTTCAGAGATGGATTTTCCGCTTACGATACACTGAGCTATTTTTGTACCGTTCACTCTAGTATGATAAGCGAATTTAGCCTAACAGTATCTAGCGACATTCCTACTGTTGCTGCAGGAACAGGTATTCACGATTCCTTGGTAACTGCACTAACTGCAGCAAATTTGGTTGCCACCTTACAAGGAGATGGTCCTTTCACTGTCTTTGCACCAACAGATGATGCCTTCGCAGCAGCAGGAATTGATTTGACCTCGAGTTTCAACAATGAAGAAATCACTCAACTTACTGATATACTAACATACCACGTGGTCGCAGGGCAAGTTTTAGCTGGTGATCTGTCCGACGGTATGACTGCATCAACCGTTTATCCAGGGAATTTAACATTCACTGTAAACTCAGATGGAGTAATGGTCAACGATGCAAATGTAATTTCTGCCAATGTACCAGCATCAAATGGCGTAATACACGTAATTGACAAAGTTTTGATGCCGCCTACAGAACTAGTGGATATTCCGACAGTTGCAACAGAAACAGGAATACATACAGCCCTTGTTGCAGCGCTAGCACAAGCAGAACTGGTCGCTACTCTCCAGGGAGACGGACCGTTCACTGTGTTTGCACCTACTGATGATGCGTTTGCCGCAGCAGGAATCGATCTCTCCACTTTCGACACAGATGAGGAAAATGCTACTCTTGTTGACATCCTGACCTACCACGTTGTAGCAAGTAGCGTGATGTCCTCTGATTTGACTGACGGGATGACTGCGACAGCATTTAACACAGACTCTCTCACATTTACTGTGAGTGCAGATGGTGTAATGGTGAACGACGCAAATGTCGTTTCAGCAGATGTTCTAGCATCGAACGGTGTAGTCCATGTAATCGATAAGGTCTTGATGCCGCCCACAGATGACATAGTAACTCCTGAGGACGATTGTGACTTAGTTGTGGGTATCACATCAGATGGATACGGTTTCTCACCAGCATCTGCAAAGATCGATGTAGGTGATACAGTTTGCTGGCAATGGACAAATGAAGGCATGCAACACAATGTCAAAGAGGTTGATGGAATGAAGTCAACAACTTATGTTGAGAATGGAGTCTATTCTGGAACCGAAGCGAGTACAGTTGATTTCAAACACACATTCACCGAGGATACGACATTCTACTATGCATGCGTTCCTCACATTGGAATGGAAATGTTTGGAAAAATCACGGTGGGAGAAGGAACTCCGGAACCAGCCGAACCAGAGAAGGACGATAAGAAAGACAATAATACACCCGGCTTCTTAGGCACGTCTGCAATCATCGCAACCTTAGGCGCAGTCCTATTTGCGAGAATGCGTCAGGAAGACGAGCTGTGAATTTAGATGAGCCTTAGAAGGATAGCCGCTGTAACATTGACTCTAATAGTAATCCTAGTCATTGTTACAGCGGTTGTCTGGACTTATCTTATTGCGTCCTACGAATCCGAATTAGGAACCTCTAATGTGATTGAGGTTGACTTGTCTGAATCCGAATCTAACTCTGCTATGGATAATCAAATAGCAAGTTTAAGTTTTGATTCAGGTGATGAAGACCTATCATGGTCATCTGTTGACATTAATCTTGAGGTAAATGAAGAATCCTACGGCTGTTCATTCGGCTCACAATCTGTTTCACAGGAAGATGCAGGTGCGATCACATCTAACTTAGGTGCAGATGGGAAAACGTTCACAACTCAGGTTGATGCGACTGATTCCGAATCATACACTTACATTGATGTCGCTGAACAACAGGAGGGGAATCAGTCGTCCTACTGGATGAAGTTTTCTTCAACTGACATCTACCTCTCAGAAGGAGTTTCATGGACATTTATTGATGGAATCAGTTTTTCTGATGTTGAGGGAGTTCCAGATGACCTGTCCAATCAAACCGATGAACGTCTAGAATGGTATGAATATGATATGAGTGTACATAGAGTAATACCAAATGATGGAGTGTATGTTTTGCAGAAGAGTGATTTGTCATTAAAGGTCAAATTCCTGAGTTACTATAATTCCGATGATGAGAGTAGATTCCCCACAATGCTGATCGCAGCAATTGGCAATTCTACCTTTCCCGCACTAAACAATCCTGATTTAGTTGTGCCATCAGCTTGTAAGATCATATCAGATGATCTGGATTCAGATTTTTGGAATGCTAATGAAACAATCATTTTGGCAGAAAACGGAATAGATTTTTGTAATGGTAAATGTATTCTAACTATAGACATAAAATATGAAACTATAACAGTTGAAATGGAAGTATATGAAATTGAAATCGGTCAATGAACTGGATCACTTACTACCATAGAAAGCGCTTCAATATCGAATTGTGCACCACTCATTGGAACATTCAGTTCGAAACTTTGTGAAACATGAGGGTCGATTTCCCCACACTCGCCAACGATCTTTCCATCGACGACAATATTTGCAGATCTTCCTTCCAGCCACGGGCCGGAACTAATGTCCTCTAGTGACCAATTTCCGCAACCTAAGTCTCGCATAAGGGCCTGTATGCGCCCTCTTAATGCCGCAAATCCGCCTGATTTTTCTGCTACAAGGAATGCAAATCTTTCTCGATTTGAGTGGTTGATAACAACGCTTCCTAATTCGTAAACACCTTGAGGTAAGTCATGATGTCGATTTGCACCAAGAAGTCGCAATAGTCCAGGAATTATGTTTTGTCGTAAAATCGTGTGCTCAGTGGTAATCGGATTTGTCATTCGAGTTATGTCGCCATCTGGCTTCCACCTAACAGAATTGAATTGGTCATCATCATTTGAGAGGGTTAAGGATTGGATTTGAATTAAACCGAGGCCTTGAAGCGCTTCTCTGATTCTTCTACGTAAATGTCCGTCTTGTCTTGGGATGGC
>CAXGTB010000168.1:0-3327 GCA_964012565.1 uncultured euryarchaeote
ATTTGATGAGAGAAACCGTTGGATAGAGACCAATAATTGGTTATATCGCCCATCTCGAAAGTGAATCTTGCATTCCAATCTGATTGCTCGATTTTTACTCCCTGAATATCGAATAAATCCAGTCCTCCAGCGAAATCGCTAGCGGTTGGTAAGGTGATTGTTCCATCGCCGTGACCATCACCAGATGCATCATCCATCTCGAGCAAAGTAACCCACTCTTCAAGTTCAGGAAGAACCATTTCTGCCGGTGCAGGTGGTGCGACTTCAAGATCTGATTCTGATGACAAATCCGCTACTACAACCTTGATTCTAGTAGAATATCTTGGAGCAAGACCTAAGTCGGACCAAGGAATTTGGAATTCGTATACTTCCTCAAATGCGCAACCCCCAAGGTTTGAGTTAACTGGACTTGCCCACACTTCTGATGACCCTATTATTCCCTTGGCCGATAGAGCAGTCCACTTTGAAAGACCATCATCACGGAATTCATCAAAGTCAAAACGAACTAGATTCTTGGCAGGGAAACCTAAGATTTCCCCTCCTATCGAGGTGCGGAAGTTTGTTTCAGCCTCATTGAAATTGACGGCATTTGGTTGCATGAAGTAGATTTCAATCGCCTTGTCAGTTACTGTTCCGTCATCATCGACATCAACTCTAACATACACATTGTTAGAATCATAACCGATATGGAATGACTCTATGTCCATTCCACTTCCTGTGACGGTATTAGCATCATATCTTGCTGCACCATCCCATTCACCAGGTAATGCAGTCCCATCGATCATAGGCTCAATCGTGCCACTGTAAGGAGCATCTGGAATGCTTGGATTAGTCCACAAATCCTGAAGATAAGGCGGCAACTCAAGGTCGATTGCACGATAGATGTTTGAGAGATGAACCTTGAATAAAACGTCCCAATTTTCATCATAGCCACTATCTTGGTCTAAGCCATACCACCAGAACCAATCGCTACCTTCAGCGATGTACAAACTCTCCCATGCAGCATCTAGGCCAGGATGATTTGGATTATCTGTTTCGAAGGCAACTAATGCCTTTCTTGCCTCAACAAGACGCTGCCATCCAAGGCTTTCTTCAGCCTCACCAGCCCATGTCGAAAGGGTACCATCGACCCAAGATCCAGTACCAATGGTTTCAATTTCAGGAAGATCTCTTTCTGTTTCAAGGAATTCTCCAGGAGTTGTTGTTACAATTGTAGGATGGGTTTCTAGGCGTGAAAACCATTCATCAACGAATGGACGACCGTTGTCATTGTGCTGGAATTCAGACATGAACATCCAGTTCTCTCCATCCATAGAAACCGTCAGAAGATGCTCTGAAGGGTCTTCGCCTGCATCGATTAATTGTTGACGAACATCATCAATATATGATACGAAATCGGTTACTGCGTCCTCAGGAGTCATCGAACCATAGTTCCAAGCTACACGATCTGAAATTACACGATCACGGAAAACCACCGCAACTTCGCCACCATCTTCACCTGTAGCAATCCAAGGAGTTGCAAGATTTGCTGCATTGGTAATGTCGACATTGTTACCATTCAAATCTGTAGATTTCATCAAGATTTCTTCATCGGTAACCATCCACTCAATTCCAACATCGGTGACTGGTTGTACCATCGCTGGGCTAACGGCTTCTTCAGAAGGCCACATTCCAACCGGGCGGAATCCCATTTCATCCTCGAAGAGATCCATTCCATTTGTTAGATGACTCTGAACATCATCTGGCCAAGGTTGCTTTGTGACCCTAATACCATCTTCCATCTGCCACCCTGGCATCATCAAGAGGGGCATAATTGGATGATAATATGGAGTTGTAGTCAGCTCAACTTGACCAGCAACTGCTAGTTCGCTGTACATTGGTAAAACGTTACCCATATGCTCATGTTGAGCATCGAGAACATACATCAAATCGTCAAGAGAGAAATTTCCATTTTGTTGGAAGAGTGAAATCAAACCTTCATCCCGATGGCTGGCATTATACTTTCCAAGAACATAATCAGGAGAGAATTGGTAGAGATACCATAGAACTTGTAAATCCAAAAATTCCTGAGGAGGAAGCAAATCATCATCCATTATTGTTGCAGGTTTGAGATTGTGCAGTGTCTTGTCAAATAGGTAGGAATACATCTCAGAGGAAGGTTGAACCCAAGCGTTTGGATCGTCCTCGCTGACATTGTAAATCCATCCACTATTCCAGAAGGATTGGAATTGCATAACGTGTAATTCCCTCTCTGTTGCGTTTGGATAATCGCCCTCTGCCCACGGCCTCTTCGCTATGTCAGTGTGAACATCCAATGTTTCTTCTCGGTGATAGTCAAGCAATTGTTCCATGAATGAAGGAACCAAATTGTAAGTGACCTTTGTACCAGGGTATCTCTCAAGAATACCTGGTGAGTCAACGTACTCTGTCATCGCGTGTACGCGCACCCAAGGCATCTCATACATACCTGTCAACTTGTTCTTGTAGTACGGTTGATGTTGGTGGAAAATGATTGCTAAGTTAAGTGCATCATCTACCTTTTCAGGCGTGGAACGCTCTTCTATAATTACGTCAACTGGAGTCTGATTTTCTAGATCAGAAGCGCTAAAGAAATGACTGAATTGTGAGAATGAATTGTTCATCGGGAAAGCCGCCCAAACGTTTCCAGCATCTTGCCATTGCCCCCATGCAATCAAATCCATATGCACGGGATTTCCAATGTCTGCAAGAGGGATTGAGATCTCGGTTACTTTGTTATCAGCCCATCCTGCATGTACATCTGGAGTAGAAACATCACTCCATTGACCTGCGCTAAATTCTACGACTTTGGCATAAGATGAATCTTCAACCACGACACCATAATCTGCAGCAAATGGTAGAGTTTTGATTCCATTCCACGACTTTGCAGTAACTGAACCATCTTCACTTGTGTTTAGATAGAAAAAGAGGTCGGCGCCCTCAGAAGTAGAGCTTAAGTCAGTACCATTCCAAGCAATGTAGAGGTTGCTTGAATCCCAGTCCAAATGAAAAGAGATACCGTTAGCATCAGTACCCATCAAAGTGTCACTATCCCACTCAGAAAGAGAGCCATCTACTGTAGTTGCCATTGCCGAAAATGGAACTAGAAGGAAAATCAAAGCCATTAGCATGGCACTTCGACGCATAACACCGCGACAAGGAGTAAACTCAAAGGTTTTCGGCATTACACATCATTTTGATGGCACAGTATACAGGGATATTATGCCATGTAACCAGCTTGCCAAATGGGCTGGAAGATGCGGAGAGGTTCATCGATTATATCTGCGATTATGGAGCATCTCTTTGGCA
>CAXGTB010000169.1:0-3312 GCA_964012565.1 uncultured euryarchaeote
TTGATTTAGACGACTTATTGGACGATGAGATGGAGTCAAATTATGATTTGAATACGGTAGAAGAGTCAGATTTTGAAGACATGTTAGATGGTGCCGAGATTATTGGCGACCTGCCAAAAGAAGTCAGTTTCGAAACTGAGGAAAACTAACCCTTAAATGGACAATGTTAGATATGACGGGGTGGAGGAGTCCGTTATGACCAGCAAGATTTCGCTATTTATGGGCGCTATTTTGCTAGCTCAATTATTAGCCGGTTGTACTGCTGTTATGGATTCTACAACAGACCCTAGAGCATCATTAACAGCCACTCCGAATGAAATCCAGCAGGGCGAAGAAGTGACTTTTGATGCTAGGGATTCGGACCCTATCGAGGGAGTAATAACTGAGTACAAATGGGATTTTGGTGACGGGACAAAGACAACAACAATTGCCGGTTTTACATCTCATCAATTTTTGAAATCAGGACAATTTAACGTTAAACTAACAGTTACTAACGATCAAGGTGGAGAAGATTCAACAACTGCTCTAGTTAGAGTGAATGGTGCGCCTGAAATCAATTTGTCAATTCCAGAGGTTGTCCGTAGTGGAGATATTGTTCAATTAGATGCATCTGGAACGATAGATCCAGAAGGCGGACCTATGAAATTCTCGTGGGATTTAAACTTCCTAGAAGATAGCAATGGCGACAGCGACCCTAGGAATGATGTTGACTCTACTGAAGAATTAGTGTACTTGCCGACAGAGACCAGTGGCACGATCACAGGTTCTCTAACAGTAGATGATGGAGCGGGTGGAGTTTCTAGTGAACAATTTACAATCGAAGTACAGACTCGCAAGTTCAAGGTGAGTTGGGTTCAAAACACACTTGAATGGAGTTATGACGAATATCTCGCTCAGGGCGAAACTTGGTCAGACAACATGACTCCGGGAGTGGGTGCAAGAATAATTGCATACGATGCTTTACTTGAATTGGACCAAGACCTTGTTTTCCCGCCAGATAATTTCACACTTTCATTAAACATAGTTGACGACGGTTACAGACGAAGCGCTGAAACAAGCCCTGGAAATATAACACGCAACGAAACAACAATCGCTGAGTTGAATGACAGTAAACTGAACCCTGTCGGGGAAGGAGGAGTGTTTGATTCCGATAGTGCGGATGATTTGTTAGCATCTCTTCTCAATCAGCCAGGCGCAAGATTTGGTCAAGGCGAATGGGTTTGGACAATCGTCGCGCAAAATGCAGATCCAGACTCACTAATTCCAGGAGCACCAGATCCCGATGGAGGAAACGATTGGACATTAACAATCGTAATTACAGTATTGACTCCGATATTAACCGAAGTTGCTTACGACCGAGTTAGTTGAACAGTATGGGCTGTACTGTTTTCCAGTTTGAAAATGCAAGTTTCTTAGCTTTACCATCTGCAATAATTGGGTGGATGTGGTTAAGTCTACCATGCATTCCATGGACGCCGAATTTTACTCTTAACTCAACTTGGCGGTCTCTTTCAGCCGCCTCCATTTGCTCATCATCCAATTCAACGCTAACCATCTCTTTTCCAGTGGTTGCAGAAGAAATCGAAAACCTGTTTCCATTCAGGTGAGTGCGAGGCTTGAAATCCATATCATCAGGGTCATTCATCCAAACTTCAACATCTATGGAGAGGTAATTTCGGATTCCTACTTTCTTAATTTGGATGGAATCTACCATGTTGACCAAAACGTGCGAGAGGCCGGTGCTTCAAAATCTCTCGCATTGTTTGGGACCAGTGGGTAAACGACCTAGTCTTTGATATGGGTTGACTGTGATTTTGTAATTATGTCACCACCTACACGAGGTCAAGGTACACAAAAGAAAGCTAGACTGCAACGCTTGAAAGAGGAAATCAAGAGGTTTGTATTTGCGAATCCAGGTTGTAGCGCCCAGACAATAGTTGCCCATCTTACTCATGATAAAAAATTGAGAAACCATGGCTTAACTCCAAGGAAAGTTGGCTTCTTTATTCCACGCCACATGAACTCGCAACTCAGATGGTGGCAGGACCATGTAGCTGGAAGGAGAGTATACGGTCCGGAAGACAGTGAATAATCGACAATCTCAAGTCACACCTTCGCTGCCAATGATTCATGGGTGGCGTAACAGCGTACTTCGATTTGGACGGTACCCTGTTAGACGCGTCTAGTGAAAAGACGTTGACAGGCCTTCTTTCTCGCAGACGACCTTGGAGGATTCCTTTGGGAGCTACAATGTGGTCGCTAGGGTTTGTTGGGAACTTATTACGCGGCCGTTCTGTTTATGATGCTGCGAGAAACAGAGGACATCTTGCAATGTCTAACTGGGAGACATTGAGGCGTTATTCAGCCGAATTAGTTGAAACAAAATTGTCAAAACGAGTAAGCCTAGAAGCACTTGAAAGACTTGATTGGCATAAACAACAGGATCATCGGCTAGTCTTGGTAACAGCCACGGTCATGCCGATGGCACAGGCGATGGCAGACTATCTTGGGATGGATGCTGTTTATGGCTGTGGCCCGAAGGAGATGAATGGAATATTATCCGGTTCTGAAAGCGGATGGAGTGTGCCAAGAAGAAAAGGCAAGGTTCCGATTGTTCAGGCCGATGCAGAAAGCGTGGGTCATAATCTATCGGATTGTTGGGGATACGGAAATACGCACGCAGACTCCTTTTTTATGGAGATAACTGGAAACCCTGTTGCTGTAAATGCAGAAGGCCGCCTGAAAACCATTGCCAAAGAGAAAGATTGGGCTCAATTCGAATGGCGTGTGTGATGCCCGTCGCGCTTAAATGGGAAAGGCAGGTCGCCGAGAATACACTGGCCCCATAGTGTAGCCTGGATATCACAGTGGCTTGCGGAGCCACGAACCCGTGTTCGAATCGCGGTGGGGCCGCCATCATTCTTCTTCATTGACTAAGGTCACTTTTTCATTTAGTGCAGCCCTTGCTGAAGAATTCAATATTGGAAGTGCTGCCATTGCAACACAAATGGCCATGCAAACTCCGCAGATATAGGAAAGTAATTCATTCACTACTGTAACTTGTTCAGGAAGCATTTCTGCAGAGACTTGAGTCATCATCCAAGACCCGCCGAATCCACCCAGCAAACCAATTATTGCACCTGCAAGTGATAATTTCACGCCTAGAATATTCAATCTGAAAAGAAGGAGCCCGCCTGTCATTACAAGCAATCCCCCTGCCATTAGAGAATATCCTCTAACAGAGTATGCGCCATCTTCCCTGATTTCATCATGGTATTCCTGATATTCTTCGGCTGTAATATTAATTTCTTG
>CAXGTB010000170.1:0-3292 GCA_964012565.1 uncultured euryarchaeote
CACTGTCTTTTGTGGCGCAGGCATTCCAGGTAAAAGTGGCAATAATCCAGGTGCAGTTGGCATTGGTAATTCACCTGGAGCAGGCGGCATCGGCAATTCACCTGGAAGTGGGAGTCCCGGAAGTGGCGGCAAATCCGCCAACTTTGGAGGAGCAGGTTCTGATGTCTGCTCTGGTGAAGGTGTAACTTCAGGCAGTGGTAGTTCTCCAGGAAGAGGCAATGGAGGTAAGTTCTTCGAAAGATTTTCAAATATCTCTTTTGCTTCTCTGTCATTCTTTCTCTTCATTCTTCGCTCGAGACGCTTTGATGCATTTCCTGCCTCTACCTTCGCTTCAAGTTCTTCAGCTAATGTCTGTTCTTCAAGTTCTACTGCATCTTCTAATTCGACACCAATTGTGCTACTAGAAACAATCAATTCTGATTCATCATCTGTATCAATAGCAACTAGTGGTCCATCATCTTCCTCAGTTTCAACCAGTAACTCTAGATCTCCAGTTTCAGTTGAAACCTCAATTTCTTCTTCCTCTTCACGATGGGAACGACGTAAGACGACAATTACTGCCAAGAACATCACTATGAGGAAACCTCCTATAGCGCCCAAAGCAATCATTTTCTCTCTTTGGGTATCTCCGGGTAAAGGACTCAAGATTAACGCGAGAATTCCGCCATCATCATTGGAGCCAGAGTCACCTTTCAGGCTTCCAATGTTCAAACCACTAATCTGACCTGCAGGCGTAGAGACAATCACGACAAGATCCTTTCCAAGGAATCCTGCTCCAATTAAATTCCCAGTAGTAATTATGTTCGAAAGTGAGATTTCTTTGTCACCAACATTATACAAACCATATCTGGTAACAGGCCCATAAACCCCAACTTCGTCATGAAGTACCTTAATTTCATCTTCAGATGCGTGGACCATTGCAATCCTTGTAGCACCCGGAGAGGACAAGTTAGTGTATTCATCTGGATCGACTGACCATATTGTATCTTGGATTACACTAATGATTTCTGCTGAACGACCTGTTCCTTCTATCCAAGCGGCTACGAGTACATCCTCGCCATCATCATCGACAACAACCATCTCTGGCATGCTTGCGTCATCTCCTGCTGGTGCTTGGAAGGTGAAAGGTGTTTGAGTGATTATTCCATTAGCATAGAATAAGCCTACTCTCTCAATACCAGTCACATCATCTCTCATTGCCTGATATAGAAGGTGAATCTCATCTTCACCGATAGCAACAGCCAATGGATCTCCATCCTGTGGTTTGATATCAATGTCAGATAACACATTCATTTTTGTAGTCCAACTAGATGATTTGTAGTCATCATTGTGAATCATGAAAATATTGGTTAAATCATTCCATGAACCACCTGTGAGGATATCACGATGATACCCTGCTAAGACGATTTCATCACCGTTTACTGCCATGTCGAATCCCCAATAACTACCTTCAGATTGTTTAATTGGTGTCAAATGTGATGACTTTGTGGTCATATCGCCCAACATACCGATACTAGCCATACCAACATCAGTCATAGTGTAACCTTGCTGGTCTGTGAATCTCTTAGTCCATGCTAGATGGACACGGTTGTCATCTCGAAGAACAAATGAAAACTCTCCAGCCCAATTTTCTTCAATCATGGTATCACCAGGTATTCCAAATTTGGAAGTTAGTGTTCGGGCATGTAATTCACCATCTTTGGTAGTGAATAACAAACCTCCACCATCATCATCATCATTCCCTTCTGGAACTCCTACAAACCCAAGAATCGCTTCTCCTTCAGATAGTGACAAACTATTCTTTGCGCCGACAGAATACTCATCAACGATAACCTTGAATCTTAATATAGAATACTGAGCTTCAACGCCATTTCCTTCCAAAACCGCTCTATGACGAATAGCACCCACAGATTCGGGGGTATAACTGAATTCAAATATTGCATATCCAGAAGATGTTTCAGAACCAGAAATCGTTGTTTGTGAATCTGTACCAATTGGTGTAGAGACATCTCCATCTCCCTCGTAGACGTATAATGTCATCTTGATATTACTAGCATCAGTTCGGCCTAGATTGTCTACTCTGACTTTTATCTTGTAGGATTGCTTCTGATCTTCTGTACCTGGATTTGGGATATTGTCATCAGTAGTTACTGCGCTGGTAAGATATCTAAGAGTCGGCTCCAGTGGCCTTTCCTCTATCTCAAACTCGAAAGTGTACTCATTATCACTGTCATCATCATTCATAACACCGTTAGGATCGATTTTAATGGTTACATCATGCATACCTGGTTCGGTTGCCCACCACCACAAAATGACTGAAATTGTCTCGCCTTGTGCTAATCGGGGAATTTTGCCCTCGCTTGGATATGTACTCGAATCATCACCAGGCGCTTCTAGCTTCAAATGCAAATCTGTTGCATCCAAATCTCCTGTGTTTACTACACTGAAATGTATCTCTAAGATCGTACCAGCTATGGCCTTGCTTGCAGGCAAGTCCTGATCATATATTTGCACAGAACCTTGGAATCTCAATTCAGGTGCTGCAGGCATGTTATCCACAGTAAAGGTTCTGCGAACGATATCAGATTCGATTCCACTCTTGTTAACCAATCTGATTGAAATTTTGTGCGAACCGTCGTCTATTTGGGTAGAATCCCAAGTGAATGACCAATCCTGTGCCTCATTGTCTTCCTCATCAAAAGTATATGCAGTAACCCATTCTTGTGAATTTACCCTGTAAATTAATTCGCTAGGTTCAATTCCCTGTGCGGTTCCACTAAAGGTGACTGTGTCAGTGAGAGTTGACCCTGAAGATGGTGAACCAAAGGAGGCTGACATCTTACCGATTCTAGCCCAATTTGCTGCGTTTGAAACAAGATCGCCAGAGCCTATTGCTTGGGCTTCAATGATAACTGCTGTTTCGTCGGGATTGTACCATGATTCTGAAACCATTTCTGAGAACGACCAAGAATTGTTTTGGATTCCTGCTTCAGTCCAATCCATCAAGACCTCTTCATCATCTTCTTCATAGTATTGAGTTATTTTTACTCTAACAGAATCCCATGGCCCTGTTCCGGAGAGTAGGTCTCCTTCGATGGTAACAACATCACCAGTCAGCCACCAGGTTCCATTCTCGGGAGAAGTGATTTCTATCCCGATTTCAGATTCATTTGGTGGAGGTACAATTACGCCGCCTCCTGCATCTGTTAGGGGAGTGCACGACCTTCTAAGAGCCATATCTACTGCGCAAGAAGCATCCATCAATCCGAATCCCCAGTCTGAATTCCATCTA
>CAXGTB010000171.1:0-3276 GCA_964012565.1 uncultured euryarchaeote
GCAATGATCACTGTTCAAGGCGATACTGAATTCGCATCCGTAGAGCAACAGCGTCACTTACTCGAGACTGCTCCTACAGATTACGACCGTTATGCAGCAGCACGAATTATGGCTGAAGAACAGAGGCACGGTTGGCAAATGGCTTACCTATTGATGACCTACTTTGGACAGCAGGGGCGAAGAGAAGCACATAAGTTGCTTGAGCGCAATGCGCAAGATGGTGACAGGTTACTAGGTGCCTTCAACAGACCAATGCCACACTGGTTGGATTTCTTCAACTACACCATGTTCGTAGATAGAGATGGGAAATTCCAACTTGGAATGTTGTCAACCTCTGCATTCAAGCCACTAGCAGCATCTATGGGTCCTATGCTCAAGGAAGAATCGTTCCACCTAGGAACTGGTTCCAACGGCCTGCGCAGAATCATCAAGGCTGGAGTTATTCCTCTTGATATGCTACAGCGCTACATGAACAAGTGGGTTGCAACAGCTCACGATCTGTTCGGTACTGACTCTTCAACATCCGCTCACTGGGCCTACGTCTGGGGAGTTAAGGGACGCTGGGACGAGCGAAAGAAACTCGACGCTAGCATTGATGTTGACAAGGAAATTCTCAATGAAGAAAGCCGTGGACACTACCACGACGAAATCGCAAGAGAAGTCGAAAAGCTGAACGGTTACTTACCAGAAGACTGTGATGTAACCCTGACCATCCCTCACGAGAATTTTAACAGAGACATCGGTAACTTCGGTGGAAAGAACTGCTACACAACCGGTGAACTATTCGAAGGAACTGACGAAGAGTATGCTGAATACTTGAAGACTGTACTCCCAACTCCTGAAGACGAAGAAGCGCTGAAGGAATTGTTCAAACTACCGTGGATCCAGGACAAGCCAATGTCTCCTCGCCAAATCGCAAGTGGAATTGGCGCTAGTGCTTGAGGTGAGAAATTGATTCCCGTCTCGCTCTACGGAGCCGACGAAGCGCAATTAGAGCGGTTCTATTCGGTACTACCAAGTTTAGTAAGCGATGCTTACGAAGACAGACCTTACCAAGAAACACTGTTTGCAGTAACTGGAGATGATGCAATCGAGCACATCGAACTCGCAGACGCATGGGCGAATAACACACCCTTTGTTTGGCCAGAAGACGTTGTGATGGAAGTTGACATGGCTATTCAAACAATCAAGTATCCAGATGTAGGTCTATTGGAACACCTACTGACGCTGGAGAATATCGATTGTTGTAGAGTATCGACCTGGATGCATTTCGAAACCAACGTTTACCCCATTTATACAAAGGAAGCATGTGATGGCCTAGAGAAGTTAGGTCTACCAACCCCGTTTTTACCAAACGATATCGCATCTTATGGATTATATGTTCAGAGACTGGAAGGACTAAAAATTCACGCACCTGCCGAAGGAATGCCAGAAATCGGACTACCTAGAGCCCGTATTCTGCAACTCGGCTTGGAGCGATTTGAATGAAAAATGCCTCTACTCACATCAAATTACTTGTGGTAGCAGTAATTTGGGGGTTAGGCTGGGTTGCTGGAAGAGTTGCAGCGGACGAAATCCCTCCGTTTACAGCTGGATGGATGAGATATATCCTGGCTGTAGCATGCTTTCTTTTATTCCTAAAAGTGACAAAGCAATGGGTTACTCCATCTAAACAACAATGGAAAATAATCACAGCCATAGGATTCCTATCCACTTTCCTCTATCAAGCGTTTTTCATGTATGGAATGAAATGGACTGCGGCGGGAGATGCATCTCTAATGATTACATTCAACCCGTTGTTCACTGCAATACTTGCAGTACCATTCCTAAACGAAAAATTCGACATTCGACTAGGCACAGGGCTCTTTCTTGCCGTATGTGGTGTTGCAATTATTGCTTGGTTCTCACCAAATGACGATCTACCAGTCAATGAAAGATTGTTGGGAGATGCATTAATCGGCATGTCCGCTCTATCTTGGGCTTGTACAACTATTCTGATGAAAAAAGCAATGACTGGTGAAAATGCTCTATCTCCGCTCCACCTTACGGTTTGGTCAAGTGCTGCTGGGCTTCTGATTCAGACTCCTGCTGTAATATGGGAATTCTACCATGTTGGATTCCCAGTGGAGGCTTCGGTTGATGCATGGGCATGGTTAGCGTTCTTGGCAATCTTCTCTACAGTTTTGAGTTATGTTTGGTTTGCTGAAGGTATACGAATTATTGGAGCGGGCCGGTCCGCCATGTATGTCTACTTAGTTCCAATTTTTGGTATTCTAAGCGGATGGCTGCTCCTAGATGAGAAGCTAGGACTCTCTTTGGTGGCTTCTTTCATATTGATTGTGGGTGGTGTATATCTTGCTCAATCCAAGCAATCATCATCAACCTAAATCACATCGGCCTAAAACATGGGAATCGATACTGTAGCAGTAATTGGTGCGGGTACAATGGGTGCAGGAATTGCACAGATTTGTGCTCAAGCAGGGTGGAAAACCAATCTCTACGACGCTTTTCCCGAAGGACTTGAGCGTGGGATGAATGCAATCGATGCATTCTGGGACAAAGGCATAGCAAGAGGTAAAACCACTACAGAACAAAAAACCGAGTGGTCAGTAAATCTCCACGCAGTTTCCGACATGGAAGAGGCTGTGAAAGACGCAGATCTTGTAATCGAAGCAGTTCCTGAAATTCCTGAATTGAAGCACAGAATTTTCACCGACCTAGGAAATATGACCAAGGAGAGTTGTATTCTTGGTACAAACACATCATCTCTCTCAATCGCAGACATTGCTGCTGCATCAGGTAGACCTGAGAAGGTAATTGGAATGCACTTCTTCAATCCTGTACCAATCATGAAACTTCTTGAATTAATCAAACATGATGATTGTTCAGATGCAACAATTGCTGCTGCCACTGCTGCTGGAGATGCAATGGGTAAGACGACAATACTAGTCAAGGACGTCCCTGGTTTTGCTACATCACGCCTTGGCGTAGTTCTAGGCAACGAGGCAATTCGTATGCTTGCTGATGGAGTTGCAAGTGCCAAAGATATCGACACTGCAATGGTCTTAGGATACAAGCATCCAATGGGGCCTCTCGCTCTTACAGATCTCGTTGGACTAGATGTGCGCAGAGATATTCTTCTCAACCTAAAGAAATCCTTCAATGATGATGCATACACACCACACCCCCTACTTGAGAAATTGATTTCTGAAGGGCGGCTTGGCAAAAAAACCGGTAAGGGAATCTATGATTGGTCTTCAGGCTCTGCCGAAGAAA
>CAXGTB010000172.1:0-3266 GCA_964012565.1 uncultured euryarchaeote
GATATGTTGTTCCTTCTGGCATTTCTTTCACTTCCTTGTTCTTCTTTTTCCCACCTTTTACGCCATGTCCTGGTGCAGTAGGGCTTGGTAAATCACTCTCAGCCAATGATTTTTCTTGAGAGATGATTTCATCTAAATCTAAACGCTGGAATAATGGTTTGGCCTCTGCATCATTCCATTTGTATTCTTGTGACCAATCGATGGCTGAGTCCCAACTTGCAAGCGATACCTCTCCTGATTCGCCAAGTGCCGACCACAAACGTTGGGCGCTAAATGGTAAGAATGGATTAGTCAAAATCGCTAGATATCGAGATAATCTCCAGCCAAAAGAGAGTTTTGCCATTGACTCTTCAGCGCCATCTCCGTCTAAATCATTCAGGAATTTCCATGGAGTGGCTCCTTGTAACATCTGATTGCCAAGTTGTGCAGCTGACATTACACTTCGTAATGCTTCTTTGAATCGGTGTCTTTCCAAACTTGAAGTTACTTGAGCATGAATCTCCTGTAATTTACCCATTTCTTCTTGACAATAACTTAGATTTTCAAAGGTCGGTAATTTTCTATTCGAAGGTAACCTTGCCCCTAATGTTAGCACTCGATGGACAAAGTTGCCATAGGCAGCAATCAACTCCGAATTTATTTTCTCTACGAAATCAGGCCAGTTGAAATCAGTATCATGGTTTTCTGGCATATTTATTGATAGATAGTAGCGTAAGGTATCGGGGTCAAATCTTTCTAAGAATGAAGGCAACCATACCGCATGTCGACGAGATTTTGAGAATTGACCGCCGGCTAGCATTAGGTATTCCATAGCAGGGACGTTATCTTCCAAATGTAGTTGCCCGGGAGACGGTAGGCTAGGTTTTACTGTTTGGTCAAGTCCGCTGTTGGCGTGATTTAATCCCATGATCAAGGCGGGCCAAATCACAGTGTGGAAAGGAATATTGTCCTTTCCAAGGAAATACAGGTGCCTTGGTTTAGTTCCGTCACTGGAAACTTTCCACCATTTTTCCCAATCTTCTGAATTTGCATATCGTTCGGACCATAATTTAGCGCATGAATAGTATCCTTGAACCGCTTCAAACCACACATAAATGCACTTGCCGTTCCAGTCTTCACCTTCCATGGGTAAAGGAATCCCCCAATCTAAATCTCTAGTCACAGCCCTTGGTCTCAGACCCATATCAAGCCATTGTTTTGTCATGGCACGAACATTGGGCTTCCATACAGACTGTCTTTCCGATGCGTGTTTTTCGAGCGCTTCTTGAAACAAATCTAGGCGATAAAACAAGTGTTCTGTATCCCTAATTTCTATTTTGGCCTCAGGATTCATTTTAGATTTAGGATTCTTTAATTCGTGTGCCTCATATGTAACTCCACATTCATCACATTGGTCGCCACGTGCTTCATCATAGCCGCAGGTTGGACATTCTCCTTCTACGTAGCGATCAGGTAGGAATCTTCCTCCATCTGCCCTAATTTCGTAATACTGCTGCATTACCTTTCTTTCAAATAGTCCAGCCTCAAGTAAGGAAAGGAAATTCTCGGACACTATTTTGTAATGGTCAGGATCGCTAGTCCTATTGAATAGAGATCCTCCGAAATCGACACCTCTAGGGTCGATGTTTGGCTCCCAACTGCAACCTAGGTCTAAGAGGGCCCTGGCATTAATTTCATGATATTTATCAACAACTTCTTGCGGTGTAATTCCTAATGTTTCAGCCGTAACTGTGATAGGTGTACCGTGCTCATCCGAACCAGAAACCATCAGTACCCTATTTCCTCTTGCGCGCTCAAACCTTGCTTGTATGTCGGGTGGTAGATAACATCCTGCAACATGCCCCAAATGCAGCGGGCCATTAGCATATGGCCAAGCAACGCAGATTAGGACATGCTCTCCATCCAAGGGTGTCACCTGACCCTTCGGATGCAATGAACTACATGAGTGCTATGCCTGAGAGCCTAGCGAAGACTCAAGAACTATGCTTTCCACGGGAAGACGGGCCGATTGCCCGAGGAGTTCGTTGAACCCCATGGCAGAATACACAATGCTGATCATTTATGCATCCTTAGCCTTGGGTGTATCTTTCCTATGTTCAATGCTTGAAGCTGTGCTTCTTTCAATGTCCACATCTCATGTTAGCATCATGAGTAAATCCGGCGAACGCAATGGTAAAAGATGGGCTAAGCTGAAAGAAGACGACTCTGTCAAACCTTTGACTGCCATACTAACACTGAATACTATAGCACATACGATGGGGGCTGCTGGCGTTGGTGCAGAAGTTGCTAGTATATGGGGTGACGATAGTCTTACAATCGCGTCTATAATACTCACATTAGCGGTTCTATTCCTGTCTGAGATCATTCCAAAAACAATTGGTGCAGCATATTGGAAGAAATTATCTCAACCAGCAGGATATATTCTAACTGGTATGACTAAAATGCTTACACCATTCTTTGTACCGTTGTTGTTATTCAAGCGCTTATTGCCAAAGGAGGAGACTGCGTCAGTAACTAGAGACGAAATCCATGTCTTAGCAGATATAGGGGAAGAAGAAGGGGAACTTGAGGAAGATGAGGAAACTGTGATTCACAATTTGCTTGCTCTTCGTGAGATGCCAGTAAAAGACATAATGACTCCTAGAACTGTAACATTAGCCTTCAATCATGATTGGAATATAAGACAAGTTCTCGACGATACAAAGATATTGAGATTTGGGAGAATGCCTGTTTATGAGGAATCGATTGACAAGCTCTCTGGTTTCGTACTGCGGTCGGATATTTTGATGGCAGCATCAATGGATGAATGGGATAAAACACTTCTAGAATTTAAGAAACCCCTGCTCACAATCGGCATGGATGATAGTGTTGATTTAGCTCTTGAAACTTTCTTGAAATCAAAAGTTCAAATTCTTGCAGTAATAGATGAATTTGGCGGAACAGCAGGAATTGTCACCATGGAAGATGCAATTGAAACACTACTTGGTGAGGAAATAGTTGACGAATTGGATGAGCATGAAGACATGAGGGAACTTGCAAGAGAACAGGCAGTAGCAGGAGAAGAGGAATGATCAAATCATTCTACTTTCGATCCACTTCACAATAATTTCATCTCTCTCTTGATTTACTCTATTTCTGCTATGGGGTAGACTTTGAACAAGATAAGCCTCAATATCGAGTTCTTGTTTTAGCAATAAGTCATAATGAAATCTACCTAGCTTAGTGTCATTTTCTGCCTGTAAAAGTAAGATTGGAACTTTAGGCGA
>CAXGTB010000173.1:0-3255 GCA_964012565.1 uncultured euryarchaeote
GGCTCAAGAGTCGTTACTGAATACTATGAGGCCAATGGTTTGGATGAGGATTTGGCGGCTCTAGGGTTCAACAATGTTGGATACGGATGTACAACTTGTATTGGCAATTCTGGACCTATTCCTGAAGATATCGAGGCAGCCATCGACGAATCAGGTTTGATTGTAGGTTCAGTACTTTCTGGAAATCGTAATTTCGAAGGAAGAGTACATCAAAAGATCAAGGCTTCCTACCTAGCAAGTCCACCGTTAGTGGTAGCATATGCTCTAGCAGGAAGTCTCAATGTGGATTTGACAACCGAACCGCTTGGATTTGATAGAAAAGGCGATCCAGTAATGCTTAGTGACGTTTGGCCAAGTGACGAAGAATTGCAGCAAGCAATGGCCAAAATAACACCTGAAATGTTCAGAGAAAGATATGCAACAGTTATGCAAGAACCTCGTTGGGATACAATTCCAAGTGAGGCCTCACCATTGTACCCTTGGCAAGAGGATTCCACTTACATCCGATTGCCTACCTTCTTCCAAGGTTTGTCCAAAGAAGTAAGTCCTATTGAATCGATAGAAGGCGCCAAGGTGCTTCTAAAGTTGGGAGATTCAATTACAACCGATCACATTTCTCCAGCAGGCGCATTCCCAGCGGATGGACCGGCAGGGAAGTGGTTGGTAGAAAGAGGCGTACAGCATACAGATTTCAATTCATTTGGAAGCCGTAGAGGAAATCACGAAATTATGATGCGTGGTACTTTTGCAAATGTCAGAGTTCGAAATCAAATGGCGCCTGGAACCGAAGGCGGCTATGCACTCAATCACAAAACAGGCGAAGTCTCTTCTGTATACGAAGCTGCAATGGACAATGATGGTCCAATGGTTGTTCTTGCTGGGTCACAATATGGTACTGGAAGCAGTAGGGATTGGGCTGCTAAAGGAACTTATTTATTGGGCGTAAAAGCCGTTATTGCAACTTCATTTGAGAGAATCCACAGGTCAAACTTAGTTGGAATGGGCGTTCTTCCTCTAACTTTCAAAGAAGGAGAAGATGCAGATTCAATTGGTCTAGATGGAACCGAATCTTTCGATATACCAGTTACAGACGACGTAAAGGCTCTACAAGAATTAACAGTAACGGCACACAAGTCAGATGGTACAAGTGTTGAGTTCAAAGTTGATGTTAGACTTGATACTCCAGTCGAGGTAGATTACTACCGTAACGGTGGAATTCTACATACTGTGCTAAGGAATTTGGCACAATAACCGGTGCATTGATGTTCCATCGCCTTTAGGCCCGTCCATGCAGGAGTTGAGTGGCTACATACGCTATCGATTCCGTAGCGATGACGATGAAGTCGATGTCCTTCTAGAAGGCGAGGCTGATTGGGTTCGTAGCATCGTCTCAGACTTAGGTTTGTCAACAGTAGGTTGGGCAATGCCAATGGCTATTGATAGCACATCTCTTTCAAATTCAGGGTTCGCAGATGAGTCCACTTCAGAATCTGGTAAACCAAAGGACATGGGGCCAGAACCGGACCCTTCTCGTATACCGATTATCAGGAGACCAATCGGTGAGTTAAATCTCGCAGAAAAGCTCGTTGAAGTAGGATTAGAGCAACCTCAACGTCCAACTGCGGACCAATTAAGAGATCAGCTAGAAGAATTAGAGGCCCCACATCCTGCTCAGGGTCCAATGGTTGTCGACCCGATGGCTGAGTCATGGTTGAAGGAATTGCTAAGGATAGTTGTTAGAAATCATGGAGTGACTGCAATTACAACTGAAACAATCGCTCTTGCTGCTAGCGATTTTCTTGGAGATAGAGAAGGTCTTGAACTCGAATTATTCCTAGAAGGTATGTTTAGAGCAGGAAAAATAGTCAAAGTTCACGGTGGAAGTAATACTGGGTGGGGTCCTTCACCCGCTTGGTTAGCCTCAGGATTGTAATATTTTACGAAATATTCGCGCTTTAGAAAAAACGCCCTACTGAAAGGCATTTTCGCTTTTCGCTTTCGGACATCATTCCAAAGGAATTAAAGTGGTAGTTGAATTCCGCAGAAATGAGTGATGAATATGCTTTGGAAGAGTATGAACCAAGATGGACGCACGAGAGCGTTATTCTTAGTGCTAGTAATGTTACTTTCAACAACCGCCGCGAACCTTGTTACAGCTTCGACTTCAAGGACCTATACGACAGATACAGACCCTGTAGACGTTGCATTGGGAGATTTCGATTGTGACGGTGATTTGGATATTGTAACAGCGAATGACCGCAGTACGAAAATTTCTGTACTTTGGAACGAAAATGGACATTTCCAGAAGCGAACCGATATCTGGACATCAGGGAATCCAAACCAGGATGCAGATTTCGAAGATCACTCTAACACTCAGCAAGTAGAGGTTGGAGAATTCACAGGTGATGATGCAATTGACATTGTTATCTATGCAAGAAACCGACCACTACGTCAAGACGCTTCAGGCGCTTTAGTCGTAGATAAGCCAGGTAACGTCACAATCATCGAGAATGATGGATGCAGTGTAGACACATTCTCCATCGGAGAACAATTCGATGTAGTGTGGATGTGGGACCTAGCAGTCGCTGATCTCGACGGTGACGGCAACGATGACATCGTCACTCTTGAGTTGCTTGCCGACATAAAGAACCAGCGTGTTGTCACTTACATGGGCCCAATTAACTCACAGACTCAAACCACTAATGTTCTAAATTTAGGGGATTCAACTCAAAATGCGTATAGAGAACTAGAATTAGGAGATTGGGGCGAATCAAGCCAAACCAGTTTAACTGGAAGTTGTGATGACGTCGACCTATGGTTGGTTAGGTCTGCAGGTGTAGATTACCTTACAGGAGCAACTACTGCTCCGGCAGCTTCTGACAACATCACTGTAGTGGAGTTTGACTGTACTCAAGACACGTTCGGTGCAGCATTAACTTGGAATCAAAATGGTGGTGCAATCGCTAACACTCAACAATCATTCCACGTACACAAACTTGGAGTCGATTTCGGTGGATTCGACATTGGAGACATCAATGACGACGGAATAATTGACGTTGTAGCAATTAATGACGCTAACACTGAAAACGTAAGTTATGCAACAATTACGCAATCAACTCATACTTTCAGTTCGACTAAAACAGTATATTTCGGGCCATATATCGCTTGGGAAGTTACTGTCGATGAATTGAACGGCGATGGAGAACCAGATTTCATTCACGCAGCTAAGTTCAGGCAATCTAACTCTACATCATC
>CAXGTB010000174.1:0-3252 GCA_964012565.1 uncultured euryarchaeote
GATGCCAAACGAACGTGTTAACAATTCTTCCTAATAACACATAGTCGTGATTTGGGGTATATTTGAGCAGAGGGGGCCCTTTGCTTACCCGTCCAAAGAGGGAACCCTTTGGTTCGGTTACTCAAGCGGCTCCCAACATCCTGTCGAGACGTTGAACGTGACCATGCTGCCGTCAGGATTCTGAGCATATGCGGTGCCCGCATCGTCAACCCACAAGAGTTGCCCCTGCTCGTTCATCTTAGCATGAGGAGGAGGGGGAGGGCTCAGGTCTACTTCGAGTTCTTCTTGGAACTGCCGGGTGTTGATGTGTGGTTCAGGTTCCGTCTCGTAGACAGGCTGGACTGCCGCCTCGTTCACCGTCACCTCCCTCCTGCGTCGCATAACCATCCAACCGCCAAGACCGAAGACTAGTATCGCACCTAGGAGAGCGGAGATAAGAAGAATGACTGGTGAATCTACGCCGAATGGCCAAACGCATTTGCTCTGCCCGACGAGCGGTTGACTCGATCCCGTCGGGCACTGAGACTGTGATATCGAGCCAATAGTGTCAACGTAATGGTCAATGTGAGCATCCTCACACTTGCTTGCACCAGGCCATTCTTGGAAGGTTCCTAATCCACACTCGGTTTGAGTGACCGGACCTATTCCTGAAGCAAAGTGACCAGGTTCGGCCTGCAGGCATTCGGCTTTCCCTTCGGATGGTTGATACCAACCTTCGATACACATGGTTTGTTCAGTCAGACCTGATGTCTGAACAAAATGCCCCCGATCTGCGGCTCGACATGTCCCCTGTCCAGAATTGAATTGGTAATATCCTGCTGCACAGATTATCTGTTCTGTCATACCTGTCTCTGGAACGTGATGACCGGGGTCTGCCTCAATACACGAAGTCATCGCGGCGAGATACTGATATGTCCCTTTATGGCATGGAATCTGCTCACTTGCATCAGATTCAGGAACAAAATGACCCGCTTCAGCGGTTAGGCATGAACTCTGGCCATATTCTGGTTGGAAAGTTCCATTCGAACAAACTGTTTGTTTTGTCGCACCTTCAATACTAACGAAGTGACCAGGCGTAGCAGAAGTACATTCTACTGAAGCGATTTGGGCTGAAAAGGAACCAATTTCGCATTTTGATTGCAACAATGAACCTGTTTCAGCCACATAGTGGCCTTGGTCAGCAGCTTGACATTCTGTACTCACGAACTGGTTTTGGTAATATCCTGAGTCACAAGGGGTTTGAGCGGAAGCTCCGGTCTGATTAACGTAATTCCCAGGATTAGAAGGTGTACACCTATCTGAGCCGGATTGGCTTTGGAAGAATCCCAACCCGCACTCAATTTGTTCAGTGGCGCCAAAGTTTGACACAAAGTGCCCGGGATCAGCCTCTAAGCAGAGAGATTGGCCACTCAGAGGTTGGTAAAATCCGAACGAACAGGCAAAATCAGTTGTAGCACCGGTAACATCTGTATAATGTCCGGGAGACGCTAATTTACAATCAGTTAATCCGACAGTGTCAGAATATGTCCCGAGGGAGCACTCGAATTGTTCTGATGATGCTGAATATGGTACATGATATCCAATATCTGCGTTAGTGCAAGAATGCGAACCAGATGATTGAGAATAGGTTCCCGAAGGGCAGGGAAACTGACTGTTTGAGCCTTTGATGTCAACGTAATAACCCGGATCTGCATCTAAGCAAGTCGACTGCCCGACCGAATCTTGAAACGTACCTTTCGGACAAGGAGTCTGCTCAACTGAACCCTCAAGAGAAAAATGTCCAAGGTCAACGATTAGACATGCCGTCTGACCTTCAGATGGCTGATATTGGCCGGCTGGGCATGGAGTGGGTGTAATCGATGCTTCGACGTCTGTGTAATTACCCGGCGGCGAGAGTAAGCAACTCGACTGACCCGTATTCGGCTGATAGCTACCAGTCGGGCAAGGAATCTCTTGAGTCAACTCTGCTTGATCTGTGTAATGACCAGGGGAGTTCCACTGACAATCACCCAGAGTAGAATTAAACCAACTGCCTGGAATGCACCCTCTTGGAAAGGGGTCGAAGATCGAAAGAATACCGTCTTCATCCGGATCACGATCATCGAGCATCAGGTGATTCGGAGTAAACAAAATTTCACCAGGTGTCGGCTCGTCGGTATCTATTGATCCACGTCCAGTCTGGCCAGCCTCATTATCTCCCCAGCAGTATCCTTCTGCGTTAGATGTAATCGCACAAATAGTATCTGAATTGATTGAAAGAGCGATGAAGTCGTAGCTACCGTTCACCTCAGTTGGAGTAGAATAATAGTCAACATCGGTGTCTCCCTGACCTATTTGACCCTCCTCATTTGTACCCCAGCACTTGGTTTCCCCTGAATCCAGAATCATGCAAGCAGATTTTGTTCCGATATCAAGGAAATGAGCCGTCTCACTATTCTCCATACTCACCCAAACAGGCGTTGTTTCATCATCGGTTGCCAAAGGACCTTGGCCCAAGCGACCATCGTTATTCTCACCCCAGCACATCACCTTGCGATTATCCATCAAAGCACAGGCGAAGTCATCGCCAGCCGAGATAGAAACAGGAGTGTATCCAGATGGAAAGAGGACCTCGGCGGGTGTCGCCCACCTCGAATTTGTAGTACCATTCCCGAGTTGCCCCTCGTCATTTTCGCCCCAACAGTAGCCCATTCCATCGGTCGTGATAGCACAAGTCATGAAGGTCCCGGTCGAAATCGCAATCGCACTTCGCTGTCCGGGCAAATTTACCTTTGCTGGAATATTTCGATTTGATGTGCCTCCGTATCCGAGTTGACCTTGGTTGCCTCGACCCCAACAGTAGACGTCACCGTTGTCGAGGATAGTGCAGATGTGGCCGCCGGAAATCGAAACCGTTTGACCACCTTGTCCTTCAGGAAGCAATACTTGACGCATTTCAGTATTCACATAATCATCGTTCCAGGGTTCACCGTTACCCATCTTACCATAGTAACCTGAGCCCCAGCAGTAGATGTTCCCTGATTCCATCAAGGCGCAGGCTGTGACTTGCCCAACCGTGACCTCGACAGGAGTTTCGTTAGCGGCAACGTTGACGTAAATCGGTACCACCGATCCGGTGGTAGTCCCATCACCGAGTTGACCATATTCATTGTCACCCCAGCAAACCATGCTTTGATTCTCAAGAATTGCACAGCCGTTGTAAGTGCCCGCGGCGATTGTTGTGTTTGTGTAAATCGAGTCGGCCGAGAAGCC
>CAXGTB010000175.1:0-3235 GCA_964012565.1 uncultured euryarchaeote
CCAAATCCGTGAAGTCCAGACATAGAGCCTTCTTCAGCTAGAGTCAATCTATCACAAGTAATGAAATCTAAATCGTCATCGATTAATCTCTTAACGAGGTCAGGGATAACTTCGGCAGGGTATGTGCAATCTGCATCCATTGTGACAATAATGTCGCCCTTTGCCACTACGAAACCAGTTCTGTATGCTCTACCATAGCCCTTTCTAGGTTCAAGATGAACCCTGATTCCTTTCTCTAAAGCAATCTCTCTTGTTCTATCGCTAGAGTTGCCATCAACTATCATTATCTCTAGTTCATCGCACCAATCTCGCGGAATAGAATCCACGGTTGGACCCAACGCTTCTTCCTCATTTCGAGTAGGAAGAATGATTGTGACAGATACTGGCAACTTGTCCGCCATAGTCGGTGGACTCAACTATTTGTTTTGAAGGCACCTATCCGACGGATTATTTACCATATTACGGAGTCGCTTACTTGTTCGACATGCATATTGCGATAGTGTCCGGCGAATATCCACCGCGTTGGGGAGGTATCGGCTCGGTAGTATTCCATCTTGCTGGCCATCTGGTGCAACTGGGTCATGAGGTCTCGATAATTACAAGATCACACTCTGAAAGGGCACCTTCGCAAGAAGGAGTAGATGTCATTCCAGTTCGTTGGGCTAAATTGCCTATGGCATTTACAAGGTCCTACGGTAAAAGTTCGATTAAGGCTCTGAAAAAGTTGCACACAAAAAAACCGATAGATGTGATAAATGCACACCTGCCATTGGTATCTTGGAAGCGTAAAGAATTCAGATGGCTGGAGAAAAATATCGCTCCAGTTGTATCTTGCTTACATGGCTCTTGGCTTGGAGAAAAAGAAGGTGTCAAGAGAGCAGCAGCCGCAAAAGAATCAGCTACTTGGAAAAACCCTAACGATCTGGCGATTTTAACAACCGCAGGTTGGTATTCAAGATATGAAAGAGCAGGGATATTAGAATCTAGCATTTGTGTGGCAAACTCTCAATCTACTCTAAAGGAATTCAAAAATTGGTACAAGCCGGATGAGAATTTCGATTGCGAGGTAATTTTGTGGGGTTGTGATCACAAGGTGTTCAGGCCTCCAAATAATGACGATGAAGCAGAGCAATTAGAGCATGAAAGAATAAGAAAGCAATATAGCTGTGGAGACGAAGCGTCCCTGAATTATTCTACCGATACAAAAACTCCAATGTTGCTTGCAGTAGGTCGTTTAGTTGCTAGGAAGGGATACATGACTTTGCTTAGGGCAATGCCTGATATTTTGCGAGAAAACCCTCAAGCAAAATTGGTAATAGTTGGCAGAGGGCACATGAAATCCAGTCTTGAAAAGAAAGCCAAAAAATTAGGAATTTCGGATTCAATTTTCATTAAAAGCAGCCTTTCTTTTGACGAACTTGCACAACATTTCAGGTCGGCAGATTTGGTAGTATATCCTTCATATTATGAGGGTCAAGGGCTAATACCGCTCGAATCTTTGGCGAGTGGAACACCTGTTGCGACAGTGAACCAAGAGCCACTGACCGAAATGGTCGACAGTACAGTTGGTGGTTTGTTTGAGCGAGGAAAACCCAGTGATTTAGCTCGCTGTGTCAATGATATGTTATCTGGTTCGGACACCGAACAAAAAGCAAATCTTGGTCGAGAAAGGGTTCTTTCAAAATATACTTACGAACACAATGCTTCTGATTATGAGGCAGTTTTCAATAGAGCAATTTCGAAGCAAAATAAGTGATTTAATTCCGTAATTTATGCTGATTTTGATTTTTCATCGCCGGCGCTGTCTTGAAAACCAATCCCTCGCATGCACGCACATGCGCGCGGAGCGGTGGGTGGTATGCTTCCTCGCAGTTTCCTTGTTGACATTTTTACCGTCGGTTGATGCAGATGACGACACTTCAACTGCAAATGTGCTAACTAATGGCGTCTCAACTAACGGATATGTTTGTTCTAACGATGGTTGTTCTCCTACAGATACAGTCGATTGGTGGAAGATTTTCGCTTACAAGGGAGATATTGTTCAAGTTGGATTTTCAGGTTCGATGAACAATGCCGCATGGTGGTGTCCAGGAGATGGATGGGAAGCTGATTATTCACTGCATGATTCTAACGGCGCTCAAATCGCAGGTCAGGCCATGAGTGATGCTGGCTCTTCTACAACCCTTTCAACCACAATGCCAAGTTCAGGTTATATTTATGTCAAAATCAAGGGTAAAGACACTTGGTGTCATGACGGGGTAGATTACACATTAACCCCTTCACTGAACCAAGATAACCGAGATACTGATGAAGATGGATTCATCGATAATGAAGATGATTGTGACCTGACACAGGGGACCTCGACCAATGACAGAAAAGGATGTATTGATTCGGATTCAGATGGTTGGTCAGACCCCGATGACGGTTGGACTACAAACAACGGAGCAGACGCTTTCCCGTCAGAATCCAGTCAATGGATTGATTCAGATAATGATGGGTTTGGGGACAACATAAATGGTTTCGAGCCCGATCATTGCCCCTTCCGTAGAGGATACTCTGACCTTGACCGCTACGGTTGCCTTGATTCAGATGGTGATGGTTGGTCAGATGAAGACCCTGGAGGCTTGGATGGAATCGAACCTTGGTTCGCTCATCCAAATGGTTCCGCTGATGCATTCCCATTCACTCCCAGCCAGTGGAATGATACAGACGAGGATGGATTTGGAGACAATTGGGCTGACGGTTCTTGGAATGAAACTAGAATGAATTGGTCAATCGGTACATGGTTTGCAAATGCAAGCCAGCCTGATGCCTGCCCGTTTGAAACAGGATATTCAGTCGAGGACAGGTTTGGGTGTCCGGATGGTGATAGTGATGGATGGTCTGATCCCGATTTGAACTGGACTTCTGCAAATGGAGCAGATGCATTCCCTGAGAATCCAACTCAGTGGTCTGATATGGATGGTGACGGCTGGGGGGATAATCAATCTGAAGGAGCTCTTCAAGTGGATGATTTCCCTGAGAATCCAACTCAATGGCTTGATACAGATGGTGACGGTTGGGGAGATAACAACTCATACGGGGCAACCCAAGTAGATGATTTCCCCTTGATTCCTAGCCAGTACCGTGACTCAGATGGGGATGGCTATGGCGATGATATAGGCGGCTTCGAAGGAGATGTCTGTCCTCAAAGCACGATTGAAGAAGTTGAAAGCGGTTGGATTAGTTGGCAAGA
>CAXGTB010000176.1:0-3231 GCA_964012565.1 uncultured euryarchaeote
AAGGAATGATACTCGAAGTGACTTGGACTTCTCTACTTGGTATGATTAATGGCGCTGTGGTTGCCCTTGCATTCCATTATGCAATATACCAAACATTCTGGGAAGAACAGGGAGTAGAACTGATCCTACCTTGGATCGAAGTAACCACAATGGTCTTCGGAGGATGGATACTGGTTTTGTTGGCAACATGGCTTCCTGTTAGAAAAGCCACAAAAGTTACTCCTTCCCAAGCACTTTCATCTCTAGATTGAGTAATTTAGAGATATTATATTTTTTTTAGAATAGAAAGCACAAATAGATTGTACCAGCCGTGCGAAATTCACCTTTGTCTATTAGTAAAAAAGGCAGCACTGCGGGCACAGATTGTAAAAAATCAATCCTTTTTTTTACACTTTGGAGCCACATTTTCTTTTGCCAACTCATAAATACCGTGTATGGCGTCGGGAGTGATACCGACCCTTTTGGAGGAGATGACAATGAGCAAGTTAACCCCAATTATTTTGGCAGCAATCATGCTTGCTAGCACTTCGCTAGTAGCACTAGATTGGGCTGAACTGGAAAATAAGAGCATGACTGAAGCAGATGGCCGTTCTGGACCTGACGCTAAGGTTACAGATATGTTGTCGCCTAGAGCGACATCAGTCGATAGTATGACTGGAGAGAAAACGAACACACTTGATGCTGGCGAAGACGTACAGTTCGAGGTTTACATCGAAAATATTGGCGATGTAGATGTTGAAGAGATGGCCGTTTCTCTAACAGTATACTTGGCTGAGAACGGAGTGCGTGGCATGATTGCTAAAGATGCAGCAGGAAATGATCTATCGTGGAGAAATGGTGACGTCGTATGTGACGACACATTTGTCTGCCCATGGTCTACACTCGCATCTAATAGCACTCTGAACTACGGAAGGTACACATTTGCCTACCAAGGTTCTCCAATTACTTGGACTCCAATTACTGGAGATTACGTAATTGTAGTCAGTACAGATGCATTAGATGATGCAGATCCTGGTAACGACGAATACGAAAGATTCGTCTCAGTAACTGACTGGACCGACATAATTGTCGATCTATCATGGGACTCAGGTAAGGAGATGGAAAGTGGATCCGATCCTAAGGCATTCACTCTAACTGTTGAAACTGGAGGTTCCACTGCATGGTCTGCAAGAAATATTACACTTCAACTAGAAGTTACAGGAATGGTTGAATCTGCAACTGATGAATTAGGTGGCGACATTATGGGCACCACCCAACTTACAGACCTTGGTGATTACGCTATGGTCGAAGTATTCCGTCACGAGACAGATGAAAATAACGTATCCAATGCTAGTAGATATGTAATCAACTTCACAGATTCTACAGAATGGAAAGGATTCCTATCTCCAGACACCACTGGAAGTAGTGGAGACTATTCCGTTTCAGTAAACCTAGTAGAATATGTTGTTTATGATCAACTTCCTGAATGTGAAAGAACCGAAATTGCAAACGCTACTAACAGCACAGATCCAAACGCAACTATTGACGACATGACATACTTGCACTTCTGTGAAGTAGCATTCACTACCGATGCTAATGCTGCAACAAGCGAAGCAATCATCGAAGGTAAGATTCAGACTTTCCACGATATTGGAATTTCTAATTTAGTTATCAATCAAGGATACAATGTAGATGAGTCAAATATGCCAATCAACGCACCAACAATGCCTGGTATGAGAGAAGGTCCACTAAATCCTGCATGGTCTAGTGTACAAGCTACAGTTCGGCACTTAGGCAGCGATATGAGCGTACAGTACGACTGGAAGGTTGACTTCGAAATCCAAAATACCGTAACCGGTGTTACCGAATCATTCGAAGCTAACAACTGTACCTTCGGCGAAGGCCCAGCGTATGAACACATGAAGCTTGGTGACGATTTCAGTGGAGCAATACCTCCTGTAGCACAACCTGATGGTTCCGCATGTATCTTCTACAACTTCGCACCTGGAGTTTACAATGTTACAGCAACAGCTTCCATGGTAAACGCAACAGCAGAACAAACTGACATGTCTGCTAGAAATGACGACAGAAGTTTCTATGAGATATCTGCGCTAAACAACAGGCCTTCAGTAGCATTGACTATCCAACAGGATGCTAATTCGGTTGTAATGGGTCCAGATGCAGTTATTACGCTGGAAGCAGATGCATTCGATGCAGATGATGAAACTGGTGAAACCCTGTCTTATGTCTGGACACACCCAGATATGATCACAATCAACGGAACTGTTCAACCATCTCCTTGTAACGGAATTGGTCAAATTGCTGCCACATGTGAATTAGTACCATTCAATACAGAATGGGCAGGATCACATGTCTACTCAGTAACAGTATCCGACGCGTTTGGCTCAAGCGCAATGGATTTCACTGACTTCTTTGTATGGAATCATGTAATCGCCTTTTCCGAGTCTACAAGCGGAATTGGCATGGAATACAACCTAACTTACAGAGGAGCTAACGAGTTTATGGTAACAATCGAAGACAGTTCTTCAAGTTACACTCAAGATTTGAGTAACTTCGGATATGCTGGAGAATATTCTTCAGTTGCAGTATTGGATTACACACCATCTACAACTTATCTGGCAAGCGATGTTCATGATCAAGAGATTGTAATGACCTACGATACAAGTTCAATTACTCCTACTGGAGTCTTTTGGGTAAGTACAAATGGTGCATGGGCAGAACTGTCCTCAACTATTACAGAAGCAGGTAGCGATGGTTCAATCGTAATCGACATGGGTACTGATACTCAAGTCCTAGCTCAAGGTGAGATTGTACTAATGGGTGGCGTATTACAAGTCGTCGAAGTCCCAACAGCTCATCCAATGGGCCTAACAGTTGTCGCACAGAAAGGTGGAACAATTGCTGCATCATGGTCTTACATGGGCAACACTCTACCTGGCGACTACCTACAGATGGAAATTTGCGACTCCAGCAATGATTGTACAACAACTCAGGAAAACACATCCCTAGTTGCTCACTCATTGAATGGACAAACAGATACCACTCACGGCGAGACTTACACCTACACTTTGTGGCTTTGTAACATCGCAGGATGTAATACAAACCAATATGCTGGTCCAGAATCAGCAACTGCAAACAACCAGGTTGATGGCGGAGTTACCGCAACCAACATGGGTGTCTCAAACAAGGCCGGAGCAAATGCATGGACCGTAACTTGGGATACCTCTGGTG
>CAXGTB010000177.1:0-3194 GCA_964012565.1 uncultured euryarchaeote
AGTGCTACAACTCCTGAAACTAGTGGAGTTGCCATAGAGGTGCCATCTTTGGATTCATAGGAACTGTCAGCCTCCGGCCGAGGCGTTCCTGGGAATGATGTACCCGTCGCCGCCGAGGCAGAATAAATTCCGCTACCATAAGCGACTAGGTCTGGTTTTAATTCATCCCAATCATCGTCATCATTGTCGCTTTCTCTCGGCCCTGTATTGGAATAAGAAGCCATGAAGTCATCTGTTCTATTGATCGAATCTGCATTGTCTGCTGAACCGATTGTAATCGCACCATCTGCACTTCCAGGAGATGCGATTCTTCGCATACCATCGTTACCTGAGGCGATAATACAAGAGATATCATGGTCGTATGTTGCATTGTTAACCAGTCGTGCTTCAGCACCTGTACCGTTGTCTCCATTGTCTTGATTGATTGGATTGCCAATTGATCCAAATGACATCTGTCCGATATCTATTCCGCTGGCGCCATTACCCCAATCAGTGTCTTTGTTGTTAATCATCCACTGGATTCCGTTCAAAGAATTTTGAGAATTAGTACCTCCGCTATCGGTTAGAACCTTGATATCGACAAGGAAAGCACCGGGAGCTGCGCCAATGTGAACTCGTGAAGAATCTCCTGTCCCGAGGGCGATACCTGCGACGTGAGTGCCATGCCCTTGACCGTCGTCCGGGTCTTGAGAACCATCGGGGTTGGCTGCTTGAGAAGTTGCATCATATCCTGCAACCCATTTCTGGTCGTCATATGAATTCGGATCCAAATCTGGCTCGTCGTTTTGGTCATCGAAATCATTCAGAGAACGATGTTCATTAT
Organism: uncultured euryarchaeote; assembly: GCA_964012565.1. Classification (GTDB taxonomy): domain Archaea; phylum Thermoplasmatota; class Poseidoniia; order Poseidoniales; family Poseidoniaceae; genus MGIIa-K1. The sequence goes on from CAXGTB010000177.1 coordinate 824, forward strand.
CGACACCGCTATCCAGTACAGCGATTACAATGCCCTCTCCATCGTATCCTCTGTCGTAAACGGTTCCTGCGTATACATCCGAGGGTTGGATTCGACTTGCAGGATTTGCACTTTCGAGTGTAGGATACATGACGTTCTGCATCTCGACAACTACTACCGATTCAATAGCATGAATCTCAAGTAGTGCGCTTACTGGAACATGATCTACAACGATTGAGTCAATCGAATCCATAACTTGGAACCAAGAACCATCTGCATCCCAACCGTGGCTTCGTAAGATTGCTACCAAATCATCGATTTCCTCTTGACCTGGGTGCCATGCATAATCGACGACTATTGCCACAGTAGTTCTTCCATCTGCCCCGATAATTGCAGTGGTTGATTGAGATTCTTCGCCGGCGATAATTTGCTCAAGGCGGTCATCCATTCCATCAAAATTCGAATCTGGACCATATGCGAACCACCAACCGTAATCTTCGGTTGCATGTTTATCGCCTCGGAATGGAGTTCTATCATCGATTTCTTCGATAGTTTCTTCAGTTTGAGTTGGTATTGCAGAAGCAAATGCAGACATATCTGCAATGAGAAAAACGACAGCAAGAAGTAGTGCTTTGATTCCTCTCATGTGACTCAACCCGCCCTACGGGCGAATTACATCACACATGAACCTTGGGTGAAACCGAGTCCCTACGGGACTCAAGGCCAAGCAATTTTACAAGAGGCGGATTCACACCTAATTCGCATTTTCTTGACGTAAAGAGAACCGTCACAAACTGGACATTTTGCCCTATCTGCTATTTCTTCCAACCAGGCTTGACGTGTCTCTTTTTCGTCTCCTTCTTCATGCAGACGTTTCACTAAATCATCTACGCCCTCAAATGGATTTTCGGTTTTTATTTCTTCTAACTCGATTTCGCCTTCCCATTCTATGTTTCTTTTCAGAATCGGTAATGTTGCGTATGCGAGTATGAAACCACCAAAGTGAGCGATGTGTGCAACGTGACTAACCTGCGACAAACCATATACTTGCCAAGCCTTGAAAATTTCAAATCCAAAGTAGAATAAAGCGATGAATTGTACAGGCCATTTTCTTATCAAAATTATAGGAAAATATACCTCATCTTGAGGCCAGCCGCAGAGGTATGCACCGAGTATTCCAAACGCTGCACCTGAAGCCCCTAAGGCTGGTGTGAAAGAGCCGCCATTTGCAAGGGTCCAAGCTATGGAACCTCCAAGTAATCCGATAGCGTATGAAATCAGCCATTTACCTCGTCCCAAACGATCCTCAAGTGGAATTCCAACCAATGCAATAATTACGATATTTCCCAGTACGTGCAGCGGAGAATTCCAAGAGTGAACAAAACCACTGGTAATCAAAGTGTGGACATGCCCCTCTTCTACCAGTGCAGGTATCATTACAATTCGAATGTAGAGTTCGCTTAATTGTGAAGAATCGAGAGTCCAGCCCCAAATCAGTTGGACAATGTAGCCAAAGAGTAAGGATAGAGTCATAGCCATCGCGATGGATGCTTTATGATACCAAGACCAGGCCAGAGGGCCAATAATCGCCGCCACCCAAAGTGCGAACAATACCTCCTCCATGTACAGGCGGAGGAGGCGTCGGCTTGAAGGCAATGCGGTTCCTCGCTTGCCCCGATGGGCATCATCGAGCTATCCGAAGTCACCGTCCTTCGAGGCCGGAGCAAGGTCTTGGATAAATGGTCGATTTCGATTGATAGCGGCGAAGTTGTATGCCTATATGGCGAGAATGGATGTGGGAAATCAACCGTTATTGAAACCGCAGCAGGACTGATTCCTTTGGAAAATGGCTCATCCACAATATCTGGTCAATTAATTCGCGATTCTGAAGGCAGAAGAGGCCGCACTGGATTTGGCCTATGCTTACAAGATGATTGTGTGATGGGTGACGAATTGGTTGGAGAAAGAATCCTCGATGCTGCTGCACATGATTTTGATGTCACTTCGCTATTGAAATCTTGGAATTTAGATCACAGGATACACGATAGAGTTGCAATGCTTTCTGGTGGTCAACGCAGAAAAGTGGCTCTACTTAGTGGATTAATTCCTGCAATGATATCTTCAGAACCTGTAGCAATCCTGCTAGATGAACCAGACAGCGGGCTGGATGACGATTCTGTCGAAAAACTCGCCAAAACATTACGCAACCTTGCAGCAGGCGGCCACGCAATAATAGTTGCAAGTCACGATTCTCGAATTGTAGCAGCAGCAGACAGAGTAGTTAAGTTCCCTTTTGCAGAGGAAAAAACAGATGCCCCAACTGGAAAATTCAGACTTCTAGAAAAGGGAAAAGAGCGCTCTATCAACATAGGACATCGACTCAATTTGCGAA
>CAXGTB010000178.1:0-3186 GCA_964012565.1 uncultured euryarchaeote
TCACCATTTCCGGCAATGGTACCGCCAACGTGTGTACCGTGTCCCGATGAAGTGTCTGAATTTCTTGTCTCAGTCCATCCAACACCATCGAATTTAGCAGAGTAAATTGCTTTGTCACCAGTCCAAGGTTCTAGGTAATCGTAGTCAGGATGCCCTGCATCGACCCCTGTGTCCAAATCGACAATAGCAGTGCCATCTCCGTCCCACTCTGTGAATGATTGGTCAATTTCATACTCTACATCTCCTGAAGGAGAAATAATCGCTCTACTCCAAGAGTCGGTCGCTGTTACAACATGAGTTGTTTCATGCATCATTATTCCTGCATCTGTTGTCGGCTCACCGCCCCATTCAGATGGTAGATAGAAGAATTCCAGAGGTTTATCCAATTCCAAGTACTCTACTCTTTCCCAATTGGAAAGTGTCCTAATCTCTCCAATTGTTCCTTCGACAAGTCCACCGTCTACAAGCGGAGCACGACCTAGTAATTCTAAGCCTAAGGTCTCGAAGTAAGATTCATCACTTTCTGTTACAGGTGAATTGAGTTGGAAAATCACTGGAATCACCTTCGAATTCTCGAAGTTCTCTAATTCTTCAATGAGATCATCATTCATCTTGGTGAAGTCCCCAAGCGGGTTAACGTCATCCGCAAGTGGGGATGCTACTGCTGTTAGCATTAGCAATTGAATGAACATCGCAGCCGAAACCACGTATCGTCGTGATGTTGCCATGCAACTAATTTCAATGCACGATTCTTATAACAATACTGATGTATTGAACAACAACTTCTAGACCAAGTCTAGACCTGTCTGGCTAATAGTAAAATTCCAGTTGTGGAATAAATCAATCAAGACCATGGTCTTGTTTTGATTTATTATGGCTCCAGTGGTAGGCTAATTCAAGGAGGCTAAGGTAGTGTTCTTGCCCATCCTTGACTAGTTTTTCATGTAGCGGTTCGTTGTTGATTAGAACGTCTCCCCATACATTTGCTGCGGTTCCTTTCTTACCTTTTGGAAGGTCAAACACTTCTTTGGTAGTCGGTTCTAGTAAGTTCTTCCAAACTACTGCTGGGTTAACTGCCATTGTTACTTCGACAATAATTTCATCTTCGTTTAGACCTGTTCCGGTTTGCCAGGAATCTTCACCCATGTCAGCAAGGAAAGGCAGGCACAGATCATTGATTGATAATCCAGTCATTGGGTCCGCACCAGTCATGTTACCAAATGCTTCTCGCATTCGTCCACGGTCTGCACCACGAGCACCTGTTATACTTCGTAATTTATCGATTGAAGTTGGTACAAGGAAACGAATGTCGGTGTAGTAAACCAGTGCTTGTTCACTGCTGCCACTTGGAGCAAAGATGTGCGAGAATGGTTGTGAGCCACCGCTTTCCCCTAGCATGTCTACTGGGAATAATGTCTTCAGAGCATTGGTTGCTACCGATTGGACAACTCTTCGAATTAGTCTTTCAGGAGCTGCTGATACATCATTGAATGTCTCCATGTATTCGTCTAGGTTTAGTACATCATAGCCACGAACTGCAAGGATTGAATGAACGTTTGGTCCGATTTTCTTATTTTCTCCAACCTGTGCTTGGCTAATCCATCTTGCACCCTTTGCTTGGTCACTCGCTGTAATCAAGTCTGCATATGCCTTGTATCTTCGAGTGACTCTATTCATGAAGTCTGCTTGGTCTAACTTGGTAAACACCGTTGCAGCATAGTTTGACTTTAGAGCGTGGTCAGCAACTTGGCTAGCATTCACACATGTCAATAGATTTCCTTGATCATGTGGGTACATGAGTAGTCTGCGTCTCTTAGCAGCGCCGCCAAGTGTGCCTATCTTCGGGTCTGTTAGTAGGTAGCCGAGTGTTGCAGTAACCTCGAATAGACGAGCATACTTGTCTTCATCAGTAGCGTTCTTGATCCACTCGTCCAATCCAGGTTCAATACAATGGAATTCAAGTGGGACCATTTCAGAACCTGCACCAAACATTTGGCGTACAGTTGAGGATGACATCATCCCCATCATTGAGTACAAAGATGTCTTACCGGTTGTTAGGTAAACATCGGTAATTCCTTCTTCACCGAATGAGATTCGGCGGTCTGGTAGATTCACTAGTAGGTTGAATGCAGTAGCAGTATCTCTATTGCCGTCTACAGCTGGCGTAATCCAGGTAGTTGGCTTAGTCATCATGTAACCGCTTGCATCCTTTCCGAATCCAGCAGGAGAGTAGCGAATCCATCCGAATCTGTTGTTGAAGGCAACGCCTCTGTGCATAAGGGATGGATAGTATACCTTGTCTTGAGGGTCGGAGTCTGGAACGACTCCTCTGTGACCCAATCCCCAAAGGATTGGTTCCCACTCTGTTTCACCATCATCATATCCTCCATTTCCGAGTAGCGGGTGGTTCTCTGGTAATGTTTCACCAGTTAGCATAGAACCGCCTAGTCGCTCTTCGTCACCAGTGGAACAGAAAAAGAAGGTTTGTGTTGTTACCAATTGTTTTGGTGTCCACATGTTTGCGTTAACGACAGTTTTCTGTTTTAGGAAATCGGAAATAGTGCTGATTCTTCTCTCGAATTTGAATCTCTCTGATTCAATCCATGTTGAACCAAGAACAAGGTTAGTGTTCAACAATTTAGGAACTCCGGGGCCGATATATCTAGTCCTAGGATCTGCCTTTGTGTTATCAGTTGCATGAACTACTTCCCATGGTCCTTTTTGTGGTACGTAATTCAAAAACTCTTCATGGTCAAAAGGCATTTTTTGTGCTTCTTTGACAGCGTCTTCGACTTTGTCCATCAATTGTACGTATGTTTCAGACGGAGAAATTCTCCCACTTTCCTGAAATTGCTTCTGCGATACTGCTCTATGTTCCCACATTTATTTCACCTTAAAATTTCTTTTTCTTCTTTGGAGTTTCGTCCTTTACTACAGGTTCTTCGACCTTTTCTTGAACATCTTCTGCTTCAGATACTGTAGTTGTTTCTTCTGCAGTTTTGAGCGTATTTTCTAAGAGTTGCTTAGCAGCTAATAGTGCTTCAGATTCTTCTGTGACTTCTTCTGCTGCTTCCTCTTCGGACTCTTCTTCAGTAGCTTCTTCAGATTCTTCAACCTCTTCAGTTACTTCTTCTGCGACTTCTTCCACAGTTTCCTCTTCGGACTCTGCTTCAGTAACGTCTTCAG
>CAXGTB010000179.1:0-3183 GCA_964012565.1 uncultured euryarchaeote
AGTCCCCATACTCTTTGCCACGGTACGACAAACCTCAGCAAAGCCATTATTCCTAGGAACAATAGAGCAGATATAACCAATCCATATGTCAAAGTTAACTCGATGGATTCTCCCACCTGAGATGCCCACTGAGAGCCCGTAATGCCTCCAACCCAATCTAAGAGAATCGAGTGGAATCCTAAAGCAATCGTCGTGGTTATTGCGGTAAGTGAAAGGAATACTGCGGTATGGCGGATATGTCCATTCAACAAGTTATCCATCTGTGCAACATACTCAGGGTCTCTCTTACAAGATTCAGGTAGGCGGTAAGCATACTCTAATTGTCGAATTACTCCGAATGCAGACTCTTGGAAGACCATCATCAAACAAGCAATCAAAATTAGCGAGAATTGCTCTGAAGTTACGAGTCCGAAGACGGTAGGTTCCGACACGATGACTTCCAATGTGGTCAATTGAGTGCCATAACTACCTAGTTGGGACCGAATCAGCGGGAACGTCAGTATAGCGTGAATTCCCAAAAATAGCAGTGTGAAACCAATTGACCAAGCAACTCCCCTTCGAGAAAGTCCCCAAATACCTCTTGTTCCAGTAATTATAGGGAGTAAATAGAATGTCAATATGATGAATGAGAGCATCATCAGAAGTGGCCATTCCAGAGTACGCAGTACATCGTTATCTGGTGCACTCCAACCATCGCCAATAAGTTGCCAAGTATATCCAAATGCGAATCTTCCTGCTAGGACAACTATGAGTGTGATAATGAATCCTAATTTTACTCTCTGTTGGAATTTTGGTGTTTGGAAAGCAAGTAGTGCCATTGCACCTCCAAGGCCTAATCCAAGACCCATTGGAACATAGAATCGTGCTAATCCATCACTTCCACCTCCAGTTAGCCAATCTGCGAGAGGCAATTCAGTACCAAGTCCTGATTCTAGAGTATCGAATAACTGGGTGTGATCAATACTGCCTACAACATATGTTGATACAACTTCTAGATACATCCACACAAGTGCAAGAGTTGCCAATACCTGTAGGGTAACAATCTGCCACTGTACTCGCAACTGACGCAGATGTAGGGACCTCGATCCTTCTCCTTGTGGTGTAACTTCGCCTGCCATGTTATCACCTCAGAATCCTCTCACCTGCAATAGGGCCTGTGAAAGGTCCATATCCGGCATCCAATCAATCACCTGGCTGCCAAATCCAGCCAGTGACGTGAGTCTATTTTGTCTCTCAAGCTTGAGAACTTCATAGGACATTCTAGGGATTCGGCTAACCAATCTCTCGAAGTCAATTGATGAAGGTGAAAGAACGGTAACTTCGTGACCTCGGCCGACAAGATCTCTAACAGCAGACGGAACAGTACCATCTCCTTCACATGAAGAGATGATGAATACGGGGCTTCCTCTGCTAAATCTTGCTGCAAGGCTGTTAGTTACAGCTTGTAGAGGCATTGTTCCTCTTGGTGCGACTCCAGCTAGAGATGATAAGATCTTGAAATACTGCTTGTCGCCAGTATCTGGTGGCAGGAATGACAATTTTTCATCGTAAATTGTCAATGAAACAGAATCTCGCCTCTTGATGAAGAATGATGCAAGACTGGCTGCAGCGACAGTCCCCATTTCTAGTGGGTTCTTCAGGACGGTCCCAATTCTAGCAATATCTCTACTATCGAGAATTATGTAGAGATCGGTTACAGCGTCTCTACACTTTTCGTTAATCATCAAATCGCCAGTTCTAGCAAATGCTTTCCAGTTGATATTCTTGAACGGATCTCCCGGGACATATTCCCTCAAAGAGTAGAATTCAGTACCCGGTCCTGGTGTTCGTAGGGTTGTAGCACCAGTGTACATTTTTGCAGTTCTCGATCTAATGAACGCCTCTTCAACATCTCTTATCTGTGGGAAAATAATGATGTCAGAATGATGATCAACATACATTTCATCGACTGAGAGGTTGAAAGTGTTGCGATATCTCAAAGATACCGGTCCGATTGAGTAGTGTCCTCTAAGGGGGCAGCGCAAGACATAGCGAATACGAGCGCTTTCTCCAGGCTTCAGATTCAATCGCATTTGATTTAGACCGCTACGCAGCTTCATTTCGTGAGGAACGTTGTCATAAACTTCGAGTTGCTGCGTTTTCCTTCTACTTCTATTGGTAACCAGGAGTTCAACGTAAAGGTCGTCCCCTTTGTACAAGTTGTCAGCCGAAAGTGTTCTTTGAACTTCGACATCACCATGTCCGCTAACCCATGAGTTTACTACAATAAACGCAATGAATGTAACACCAAGAATCATCATCTGATGATTAGAAATCATCATTCCAATCAGAATCAGCGCAATACCGCCGGTGAATGTAAATGCTGCTTTACGTGTCCACATTTAACTCACCTCACGTCCTTCCCCAGACCTTGATTCGTTTCACGATAGCGACGGTCTGCTCTAATGAATAATTCTTATTTTCGAATACGAATTTGACCAAGACGGGGTCGTTAATCATACCTTGCAATTCTCTAGCAGGTAATGAGTCAAACTCTTCTCGAGTCAAACCATTCTGATTCCTAACCTTTGAGAGGAATACCTGTTTGATTTTGTTTGATTTTGCGTAGTATGTATATCTATTCGCATCACCGAATCCATAGTAGATGATGCTGAAGACGTGCCTCCATGGCTCAGGATCTTTCTTTTTCAGGAGAACACCTTCAAATGCAATGAATAGAATCAGGAATAGAAGTAGCATAGCTAGTCCTTCTCCAGTGAAATAAACGAGAAGGAAGTAAATTGTGTTGTAAGATTCAGAGGCGATACTTGGCTGAATGTGTCGGCTTTCGTCAAAGATGACCATTGCATTAGGTGATGCTTCCGGGTTGGAGGCATTAGCAAAATCTCCTGGAGTGACTGATGTGTCCGCTAATGAGTCAGCGATGTAATCAAGGGCCCATTTCCTGTTGTCATTATCTGGTATTTCTTTTTCAGCCTTACCGTAATCACCATCGTTGTATCCTTCATAATCGTAAAGTGCGTTGGTTAGCGCTGAACCATCTGCAATAAATGTAATTCTGCCTCCTTGTATGTAATTACAATCTTGAGTGATACATACTTCGATTGAAAGATTGAACTGGCCCCAAAGGTCCGGAGTTTCAGAGTTTTGCTCTGAACCCACCCAAATTTCTCCGTCGCCATT
>CAXGTB010000180.1:0-3178 GCA_964012565.1 uncultured euryarchaeote
ATGACCGACCGATTCGTCAATGGAAATACCAGCAATGATGGCGCTCCATCAGGAGCTGAGGCAGAGGCGGATTGGATGGGTGGAGACCTTGAAGGAGTAACCCAGATGATTGAGTCTGGTTACTTCACAGACTTGGGAGTAAATGCACTGTGGATTTCACCGTTCAACACAAACCCAACCGGTTCTTACATTGCTGGAGATGGACAGCATCAGGTTTCAGGATACCACGGATATTGGCCGATTGAGCCAAGGCAGGTAGACCCAAGATTTGGTGGGGAAGAAGCGCTAACAGAGATGGTAGATGCTGCTCATGATGCTGGACTGAGAGTGATGGCTGACTTCGTAGTAAACCACGTACACGAAGACCACGTATATGCACAACAGCACCCTGATTGGTTCAACCAAGGATGTATTTGTGGAACAAATATGTGCGACTGGACAGAGCGTAGACTCGATTGCTTGTTCATGGATTACATGCCAGATTTGGACTGGAAGAACAGAGATGCTAGCGAGCAAATTATCGAAGATGCATTGTGGTGGGCTGAGACATTTGACTTGGATGGACTAAGGGTAGATGCGGTTAAGCACGTAGATGATCATGCTATCACCAATCTTGCAACTAGAATTAATGAGAAGTTCGAGGCTACTGGAACCGATTTCTATCTCAAGGGTGAAACTGCGATGGGTTGGTCAGGCCATTCTTTGGAAGATAATGCAGATGATTATGGAACAATAAACCGCTACATAGGTGATGATGCATTGGATGGTCAAGCAGATTTCGTACTCTATCATGCAGTTGTTGACAACGTTTTCACTACAGGTAATATGAATTACCAGCATCTAGATTACTGGACAAACCGTAGTCAAGATCAATATGTTGAGGGAGCAGTAATGGTGCCTTATCTTGGCAGTCATGACTCGCCAAGGTATCTTTCAAGAATCCAAAACGATGGCACCCAATACAATCAATGGGAAGAACAGGCAAGGCCAGACACACCTTCAGATGCATCCTATCAAAGTGCCAAGCAAGGTATTGCTTGGCTGCTAACCGCGCCCGGGGCACCTATGCTCTACATGGGTGATGAGTTTGGTCAACACGGTGGAGCTGACCCAGATAATCGCAGAATGCTCGATTTCAATCTAAATGCTGGCCAGGATGACCTGATGAATTTCACATCTGAAATTGCAAATATTCGCCTTGAAAACGAGGCATTACGTCGTGGAACATATTCCACTTACCATGCTGAACCTAGCATGGTTGCTTACGAGATGACAACCTCTGAGCAAAGCTTGCTTGTAGTGCTTAATCGTGGTGGCTCAAACCAACTTGAGACTAATTATGACGAGGTGATTTTTGGTGAATCGACTATTTCTGGGACTTCTCTTTCAGTCGCTGCAGACTCTGTTACGATACTAGCGCACTCCATCATATCAGACAATCAAACAGGTGATGAGAATAACACCTCAAACAATAATTCAGAACAAAATAATCAAACAAATCAAGACACAAATAACTCAACAGAAGAGAATCAGACACAGGAACAGGAAATGAAGACCTGTGAAGGCTGTTGTGGAGCCACTTCTGAGGTTCTAATTTCACAACCGTGCCCAGTGGTTAGTTGCGATACTTGTGAGGAAAGCGAAGAAACTGAACAAGAAACCAGTTCCTGGGGAGACGTCGCTTCAACCTTAACGCTAAGGAATATACTGTTGGTAGTAGTAATTGCCGCCGCAATTGCATTCATTCAAATGAATCGTAAAAAGCCAGATAATCACTGATCATTCTCGCTCCAGTAAATCCAGCAGATGTCGCTATTGATGCACGCATTAAGCCACACCACCTTTCATCTGCATCATCCCAAGCTGGAAGAACTTCATTCTCAATTACGTCAAGAACGTTCTTTGCATCCCTAACGTCATCACGCTCATCATCAGCCTCGCCAATCGCCCAGCCGTTTACACCGTGTTCACAGCCCTCAGGCCACCAACCATCTAGGATACTGCAGTTTGGAACACCGTTCATTGCGGCTTTCATTCCAGAGGTTCCAGATGCTTCCATCGGTCTGATTGGATTGTTCAACCAAATGTCTACTCCTCCAGTCATTGCTAAGCCTGTGGCCATCGAATAATCCTCAAGGAATGCTACTGGAATATCCTCTTCCAAATCCTTTGCAGATTCAAAAATCGATTTGATTAGAGCCTTTCCGCCCTGGTCACGTGGATGTGCTTTACCAGAGAATACAAACTGGATTTTACCAGCACCAATTTCTCTTAAGCGCTCAAGATCACTGAACACCAAGTTAGCACGCTTGTAGGTTGCGAATCTGCGAGCAAACCCAATCGTTAGACGGTTCTTATCAAGTCTTACACCAGTGCCTGTTTGAACTAATTCCCTCAGTGTTTGGCGGGCACTATCTCTGGATTTCATCAAATCAGAATTCGATAATTTGCCAGCCTGTTCGAGTAGATTGGGGTTCTCTCTCCACCCAGGCAGTTGTTCATCAAACAACTTCGCCATGGCAGGAGTTGTCCAAGTTAGATGGTGAACTCCATTTGTGATTGGAGCGATTTTCTTTCCGCTGAACATAGTTGACGCAACTTCAGCATTCAGGCCACTTACTGCATTTACAGACCCAGAGAGAGCTATTCCCAAATGTGACATCGAAATTCTTCCACCCTTTTCTGAATCTCCTGCATCAATTACCAATTGCTTAGAATCTTCAGGCAATAGGTCACCTAGGACCTCTTCAACAGCACCCCACTCGAATCTATCGTGTCCTGCTGGCACAGGAGTGTGGGTAGTAAACAGAACACGTTCTGCCAATTCTTGGCGAGACCATCCCTGATTCAACAATTCGAGTAATGCAAATGTACAGTGTCCTTCATTCAAATGAAGACCTGAAAGGTCGAATCCCAAACGTTGCAGACCTCTGACCCCTCCAACACCCAGAAGATACTCTTGCCGAATTCGGGTTGCATCATTTCCGCCATAGAGAGTCATTCCCAATTCTTGGTGCTCTTGGCTATTTTTTGGATGGAATGTGTCTAGGAAGAACACAGGAACTAATTTTCCACTTTCACCAAAGATCTCTGCTTTCCAAATTTTGGCATGGATTTCAGTTCCGTCTAGCGGAAGAGAGATTTCGATTTTTGTATCAAAGAGGTATTTTGTGGGGTC
>CAXGTB010000181.1:0-3110 GCA_964012565.1 uncultured euryarchaeote
GACCCAGCAGTCATTTGACCGTATTGACTTACACCAAGAGCGTTCATCCTGTCATAGTCATCTTGACTAGAATAGTTGGGAATTACCATACCATTGGTCACTACAACTCTTGGTGAATCTCTTGAAGAAGGAAATAGCCCCAGTGGGTGGCCGGAATACATTACCAGTGTTTGTTCATCTGTCATTTCACATAGATATTTCATAACCAATCTATATTGTGCCCAATTTTGGAAAACAGCCCCATTACCACCATAAGTTATCAATTCATGAGGGAATTGGGCAACAGAATTATCCAGATTATTTTGAATCATCAACATTATGGAGGCTGCTTGTAAAGAGTTAGTTGGGTATGAGTTAATCGGATAAGCTTTCATTTCGTATTCAGTCGGTCGATATCGCATCATCCATATTCTGCCGTATTCTTCCAATTCTTTAGCGAACTCAGGTGCTAGTGTTTCGTGAAAACTCTCGGGGAAGTATCTCAATGCGTTCTTGAGGGCGAGTTTTTTCTCGGATTTATTCAAGATCTGACGCCTCTTTGGGGCGTGGTCGACTTCAGATGATATCCCTGGGTGTTCTGGCAAATATTCTGGTATGCCTTCACCAACAAAAGTGCGCATCGCATCAATGTCGGTTGGCATATTCTAGCCCAAGTGATGGGGCTTATTGAATATTGTAATCAATCGTCATTGCTATGAGGTACCAGTGGTACGGGTAATCATGGAGGAAGAGGTGTACCATGCGGAGTTGGCAGACGTCAACCGCGATTCCAACCTCCTAAACGTGGTCGCAGGCTCAACGGTTGCTGTAGCAATAGTCTTCTTAATGCTAGGAATCGCCTTTGGTGAAATAATTACTTCTGAATATTCTTCAAATGAAGACTACGGCGTCAGAGTTCCCGTATGGGACCGAGGAGATTTGGATTACATCACTAACGAGAACTGGAGTTATGTAATGGAAACTGGACCTTACGAGATCCTCGAAACGGCAAATGAATGGAACTCAACTCATGTCTTTGTCGAATACGAGTTGCCCTTGGAAGAAGGCGGAGCAGCTCCGAATGGAATGATTTCACTCGCCTATTGGAGACCAATTGTACCTGAGGGAGTAACGGTCCCGGTAATTGCAGAATTCGGACCTTATTTCCAAGAACCAAGTGTACAAACTCCAACTATCGAAGTTCCCGGTAGTTGGCTTGGTGAGATGATTATCGATCAAATACTCCCTCATGGATATGCGTTTGCTCAAGTATCAGTAACAGGTACAGGTAGGTCAAATCACTGCATGGATTTGATGGGTACAGCAGAACAATTGGGTAACGATGCAGCAGTATCTTGGCTAGGTAGTCAAGATTGGTCAAATGGGAACGTCGCAATGATTGGAAAATCATATGATGGTTCAACACCATGGCAAGCAGCAATGTTCGGTAATGAGCATTTGAAAACAATCGTTCCGATTTCTGGCCTAATTGGAGTAAAGGAATTGATGTGGAAAAATGGTTCTGCAGAAGCAAGGGCTCCGATAATGCATAATGGCGTTTATGGCTCGTATGGTATTGATGGTGACGAAGAAGACTACGGCAATCTTTGTCCTGATTACCTCATAGGTCCTGGTACTGGTGTATCCGCTTGGATGTTTGGTTCAGAAGTTGCTGGAGATTATTGGGAAGAGAGATATTTCTTAGATAGAGTTCTAGATAACTACGGAGGTTCTGTTTATCTTATTCAAGGAATGCATGATTGGAATGTAGACCCTCATATGGCAGTACCTACTATCAACAAACTGAAGGATAGAGGTATAGAAGCCAAAGGACTGTTTGGACAATGGGACCATGATTATCCAGATAGGGCAATACAATTGTTCGAACGCTCAGATATGGGTGGTAGAGGTGGAGAAGCTTTCCCATCAATGATACGGTTCGACTGGATGCAAGATTTGTTAGAATGGTTTGATTGGTACCTTAAGGGCGAAGGAAGAGAACCGGGACTACATGTGGAAATTCAATCTAATCAAGGATCATGGAGAATTGAAGATAGGTATCCCGCAAGTGACACTGAAGAAATTATCTTCGAATTAGGTAGCGATTTGAGCAGAATTTCAGGAGGTTCCAATGTATTGCCTGATGCATCGACTGGTCCTGTATATGAAACAGAACCGTTGACAGAAGATCTCTACATTCAGGGTCTACCTAGGTTCCATGTCGAAGTAACAACAACAACGGTAGGCGGCCAACTATATGCATTATTGGAGGATTGCTATGGTGACAATTGTATTCACATCGGTCATGCAATTATGGATCTTAGATACCACGAAGGGGGGGAAGAGTTGTCCTCTGCTTGGACTCCTATTTTTGAAACCATAACTGCACACATGGAATTTATTGCATTAGATGCGGAAATTATTGCTGGGCATACAATTAGACTGTCACTTCTTTCGACAGGGGAAGACTATCTTCCAGCATCAACCTCCTCCATTGTAACAATTCAAGAGGGTGCTGGAAGTACGCTACAACTCGATACATTCGACCCCGATGACAGAAGATACTGGACTCCACCAGTATGTACTCACGTTATTTGTGAATGATTGTCTGGACGCCATAGTGTGAATATTATACCACAAAGTATCATTACTATTGAAAACGATATGAAGCCTGTTTGTAAACTGAGATTATGATATTCGACAAGATAACCTGCAGTAGTTGTTGAGATCGCTGCAGAAGTCCCTAGAATTAGCATATCCATCGAGAATACACGCCCTCTAACTTCATCTTCTACCCAACTTTGAGTTAGAACTGTTGACAGTACCCAATTTCCTCCACTTGCCGAATGTGAAATTATAATCAATAATACAGTGAGAGGTAAATAGAATTCCAGAGTTAATCCGACAAATAGGTAAAATATACCACTAGTAGAAACCAAGATTCCAATTAACGATGGCCATTTGTTCTTATCTTTGAAAACAGATCTGGCGATAAGTGGTCCGATTCCTGTACCAATACCTCTTGCAAAGAAGAACAAACCAAATCCAAATGCTGCACCATAACCGGATATTTCTGCACCTGCAAGGACGAGGAAAACACCGGCTATGCCGGCACCGCCAATATTCCAAGA
>CAXGTB010000182.1:0-3104 GCA_964012565.1 uncultured euryarchaeote
TTTGGTGTTGAAATTTCATAGAATTCCAACAAATGATTGATGATTGAAAATAAGAAATATGCTACATTTGACAGAAGAGTCCAGCTGCTGAAAGTAACGAATTTCGATAGACCTACAGGATGTCATATCACTTCTTCAAACTCTTTCATAGAGATTACACGCATATTTCCTGGCCCACATTTCAACATGTATACTATAGCAGAAATACCCACCAAAAGGCATGAAATTCTCCAAATTAAAACCAATGAAGATGATGACTGGAAACTGTTTACTGAATTATCTAAAAGGCTGATTAAATCAATACTAAATGCATAAAATACAATCAATATCGCTACAATAAGTATCGTCAAAATTGTGACACGAGTATAGTCCGACTCAGTATTTACATCTGCCATATCTCATCCTCAAACTTTCTAAAAATGTGAAAAATACAATAATCACTCAAAGGGATCTAGATGGATTAGTTGCTCGACATCGATTCTCTTGTAGCCTCGCTCTTCCGCATTTTCGCCAGCCTTGACTAACATCCTTCGCATCCAACCAAGCATCATCAGATCTTTCATCTTGTCAATCGCATCGATGAAAGCCGCTGGATTAGAACCGAGTTGCGCATGCTCTCTGATGTTTTGTCCAACCTCGTCTACAACTTCATAATACCACAGAAGTAACTCCTCGATTGCAGCATCAGTAACCGACATTCCTGCAAATGCTCGCGACATTTTTCTGACAACTGATGGAGTAAGGGCTGAACCGCTAATTTGGCCGTCAAGTACGTCTTCTTCAATCTCAAGTGCCTGAGATTCTATTGCTTCAGAATCCTCAACAGGAGCGGTTGTTACTGCAGAAATATGTCTAGGCTTAATCGTGTTTACTCGATCTTTTGCAGCAGCACTTTCTGCTGCATGCAAGACTTTCTTTAGGTAGGTTTCAAGGTGTTCAATACCTGCTTGAACTGCTTCTGAACCTACGCTTTCTAATTCTCCAAGTCTCTCAATCATCAATTCACGTGTACGATTGTAGTTAAGTCGAGTACGATTAGTGTCATCCAGGGTTTTCTTATCGGGAGTTGCTGCAAGTGTTGCAGATTCCATCGCCGGCACCATCTGATTGATTTCAGCAACCAGCATTTCCACTAGCTGTTCTTTTACTGCACCAGAAAGGCGCATGTCGGTAAATCCTGAGGATACAAACCCAATGTGACTTGTTGAATATGGCTTGGCCATCTACTCCACCAAACCGTCCTCACGACCGATGGCTTGTGATATTTCCCATGCGTGATAACACTCGTGTCCTCCAAGAAAACCACCTGCTTCTCGAGCTGGGCCGATGAATTCTGATGCACAGAATTGACAGAACACCTGGACCACTAATTCATTGAAATATGTGCCATTGGGCGTTACTCTTTTGCAGATTCTCTTCCCAACATCGGACTCATCCCAATCGCTTAGCTTCTCAGTAAAGTCTTCATCAAGTACTATTTTTTCAGTCATTATATCACCATTCATTAATCCACGGAATAGCCCCATCTGCTGTGATTGGACGCATTCCTTCATCGTCTCTAACCCAAGTATCCTCACTACCGATACTTCCGTTAGAATGGACAACCTTTGGCTCTATGGCCATGGTTCCACCAATTGGAAGAGGACGGTCAAAGCCTTCAGCAACCACTGGAGATTCATCTAACTGTAACCCAACAGAGTGACCAAGGAAACGAGATTGATCTGGAGCCATTCCCATAAGGTGATCTCCGTGACCTAGTTCTTCAGCCAAGGCGAGTCCTTTACGCCAAGCTTGTGAACAATCAAGACCTTGGTCAAGAACATCTACGACTTCTTCTTTTACTGCAACCATATCTTCTAATCTCTCTTGCCAAACAGTTGGCAGAGAGCCTGCGACAAACATCCTTGTTGCGTCTACCACGTATCCTCTATGAAGGTGTACAAGGTCGACTAATACGGGTTCATTCGCTTTGATTTTAGTAAAACCGCTGCCCATTGACGCCATTGGATGAGGACCTGTACCTCCGATTGCTGAATCGAAAAACGAGGGTATTCCTCCAGCACGACCTGCTACGATTACTCCTCGGTCACACTGTAATGGGAACCTACGCATTTGCACATTGCCACCAAACCCTGCAGCGCGGCTTACCGCTTCGGCAGCTGCAACGAGTTCTATTTCAGGAACTCCCTCGCCTCCAACCGCAGATACTGCTTCAAACATAGCCATCTGCACTTCTGCGCCTTCAGCCATCATTTCTAATTCCCAAGCACTCTTCACTTCTCTTTGCGAATGTACGATTTGTGTGCAGTCTTGACTCGCTCCAATTTTCGATGCGAAACGACTAGCGAATGTGTGAGGTAGTTCACCAAATTGCATTGCAGGAGTACATCCTATCTCTTCTGCAAAAGCGGCCATTCTAGGGAAAGATTCGACAGTGTGTGGAGAATCATCTCCTCCCGATTCATGCTTAGCTCTCGATAGCGAGCGCCTAACAAATAATCTAGAATCGCCATCTGCTGTCACGAGTAAAGACGCATTTTGCCTTCCGCCAGTGTAATAGTAAAGATCGACGGGGGTCTGGATTAAAGCAGCCTCAATCCCTTGTTTTGCAATTCTAGAAGCCAGTTCTTTCTGCCTATTTTCTAACTCTGAGACTGGGACTCGCCAGTCTTCCCCTTCAGGGCCAACCAATGTCGTAAGTTCGCCCTCCATGGCCTGTTCCTAGTGCCATTAGTTCAAAACGACTTCCGTTGTAAGATTGGAATATTGTGAATGCTTTATTCCGCCTTTATTGGTTCTGAAACATAATTTTCAACCGATTCTAGACGTTGTTCTGCAATCTCACAGTATTCTTCAGAAATGTCACAACCGACATAGATTCGACCTGCTTGTTTTGCGGCAACTGCAGTAGTTCCTGAACCAAGGAATGGGTCGAATACAACATCGCCAAGGAAGGTGAACATCTCAATACAGCGCTTTGGCAATTCTACTGGGAAGGGGGCTGGATGATTCACTCTTCTAGCAGATTCTGTGGAAAATGACCAGATGGACTTGGTTTGCTGAATGAATTCATCTTTACCAATCGTATCGATTCTTCCTTCTGC
>CAXGTB010000183.1:0-3088 GCA_964012565.1 uncultured euryarchaeote
GGCGAGAGTCTTGCTATACCTGCTCTACGCTCAAAGTGGAAATCCCTTGAAACAAAATTAGGGCAAATGTTCGCTGGAATGTTTTTGATTTGTTTTAGCGGATTCACTGTTTCTGCACACACTCTCTGGATGCACAACAAATCACAGGAGATGGGTGGAGGCGCATTTTGTTCAGCGGGCACTGTTTGTGATTGTGCCAGCGTTA
Organism: uncultured euryarchaeote; assembly: GCA_964012565.1. Classification (GTDB taxonomy): domain Archaea; phylum Thermoplasmatota; class Poseidoniia; order Poseidoniales; family Poseidoniaceae; genus MGIIa-K1. Next base: position 206 of record CAXGTB010000183.1, read on the forward strand.
TCGGGAATAATGATTGGAACACAATGCCTGTACTTGGAATCCCATGGGGGTTGCTAGGAATGCTTGCTTTCGCACTATTCATGTGGCTGATTATTTCAATGGCTAAAGAGCCAGCAGCATCTTGGGTTTTGAATCACATAAAGATTGGAACTAACTTCGGAATTATTGGATTAGGAGTAATCCTTTACTTGATGTATGCTGAGTATGAAATTGGGAAAATCTGTCAATTCTGTACAACAGCTCACATCGCACACGTCGGTGCAACAATTGGTTTCTTCAAACTGTCAAAGATGTACGGAACCAGCGAATGGAATTCAGGAGCAGCGACACAAAAAGTGGATGTCATGGCCAAGGAACGCAGGAAGCGCGGTGGCTACGTCGCTCCAAAATCCTCATATGAGGAGGAATGATTTCTGAGTGAAAACGCCTGGTGGAAAATATTCACCATCGTTTGTCTCGCATCTTTAATCGGGCTTATGGAATATCAAGGTTTGATCAATTTATTCGATGATGATGACACCTCGAAATCCTCTCTCGCGAATACTTCAGATGAAATCCATCCATTGGGACAATACTGCTTGACTGACCATGATAGTTCAATGCAGATGCACATTCATCCTTACCTTACTATTTTAATCGATGAAGAAGAGTATGAAATTCCTGCCAATGCTGGAATCTATACCGAGATCTGCTCAAATGCCATGCACATGGTACACACTCACGATACAACCGGCAAACTACATGTCGAGAATTACACAAAGGAAGATGTTCCTCTTGAGGTTTTTTTCGATGTCTGGGGAGTCCACTTTGATGAAACTGGAATAATGGATTATCGTGATGGAACGATAGAAATGACCGTAAATGGAACAGCTAGCAGTGATTACCAAAATTTGATTCTAGCAGATCAGCAAAATATCGTAATCAGGTACACTTCGAATTAAGGGGAATAAATTCCTTCAAAGTATAGTGCATCTGTGTTTGTTGTGACTGGTTCGATACGATGGACTGTTACATCCACTTTCTCGCTGGTTTGGTACATTTTCCTAAGTTCGCTAAGTAAATGATGATGTACATCACTTACATCACTAGCGCTGATCATGGAAAGGTGTCTGTTGGTCTCTTCTCCAACTTCTACGGTATATTCTACCATCCAAGATCTAACACTGTTGATTTCCCAATCTTCAGAAGCGTCGTGTGTCGGTTCCATGTTACTACATTATACTCTAACCTTATCAAAGATTTGGTGTATTTGTGCATTTTTCGCCGAAAAACAGTAGTTTTTTGGAATTTCAGAGCGTAAAAGTAACGGTTTTCTTACTCTTCTTCACTATTTGAGGATATTTTCTGTGGAATAAATACTAACAAACCACCTAAGAGAACACATAGTGCAACAACCATCACGAGATTAGTATCTGGATTAGTATCATATTCTTGATTTGTGATCTCTACAACTCCATAGGGACTTCCGCCTTCTACTGGTTCATGGATTACTATGAGTGACCACAATTCAGGAAGTTCTAGAACGCCATATGATGATTTGTTGCCAGACGAGTCAATAACTTCCATCCCAATTAACACTCTATCTCTTGTTTTCTCTCCGGGATTGTCTTCTCCTTCTGGGACTATTTTGTTGTGTTCGAGAACCATCAAAGTGATTTGTCCGTAATCTGGAGTTGGTAATTCGACCTCTCCTCCAATAAGTTGGACTGCTATTTCTTCTGGTGCTTGCCTAGAGTTTTCTTGGCTTAATATGCGCTTTTGCACATCGCTCCAAGCATCATATCCTTCTGCTGTTTTGACGCCATCAACAAAGAATGTTGGAGTTCCATATTGTTCAGAATCAGTCAAGTTTTGATATTCAATTCTAGCAAGGCTAGCATCATTTTCGAATGCATCATTCACATGAATTCCTACTATTGCAGTTCTAGCTCCATGTGATTTTGCTACAACGGACAATTCAGGATCGATTTCCGCACATGACGTGCACCATATTGCAGTTCTTTCTTCGACAAGAACCGTTCTTTTCAGCGAATACTCCTCTGCATTTTCTTGTGCTAATGCAGCAGTAGTTGATGTGAGGCACAATGCCATGACAAGTAATGCCAACAGGTGCCTCATTGATTATGACGAAGAGTATCTCGTCCATGAAGTTATCATGGAGATGTTATCCAAGGTCAACACACTCTAAGTCTTACCACAAAATGGTCTGAACCATCAATCTGAGGTTTGATTACAAATTAGTCACTTTTCTTTAGCGAACTTACGAGCTTGGTTTGCCCACTTATCTCGCTTGATTCTTCCTGGGAAGAATTCGATAGCGATGTTAACTTGTTCTTCAATCTCAGCGGTCATGTTACCGACCTGTTCGAAAGTGTAGATTCCTAAAGCATTTAATTTGTCCTCGATGAAAGGTCCAACTCCTTTGATCCTCTGTAAATCGTCACTAGCAGTTACAGTTGCAGCAGCTGCGAATCCTCTCTTCAAGCCCTTGACCCCAGTCAATGCGGTTGCAGTCTTCCCGGTCCACGAGATATTCATGCCACCTTCGTCATCCTGTACCCACGCTGAGCCGACTTCTTCGAAACTGGAGGTGTCGCCAATGGAAACTTCCGTTGCACCTTTCTCTACTGGCTTGGAAGCGACACTTCTTGCCGCTACACCTAGAGTGGTGAAATCGATGCTCTTCGCCTTCTCAGAAATACGAAGGAGTTCTTCCTCTTTCTTTCTTGCAGCCTCGTCCATTTGTTCGAGTTTCTTGCGGCGCTCTTCCATTTCTTTTTCCATTTGTTCGAGTCTTTCTTGAGCAGCCTTTTCAGCAGCAACGCGAGCAGCATCTTCAACCTCTTCTTTGGCTTTCTTTTCAGCAGCGGCTTTCTCCTCAGC
>CAXGTB010000184.1:0-3073 GCA_964012565.1 uncultured euryarchaeote
CCAGAGCCTCCATCATTTCCAGCAGCTGCGATAACTACTATGCCTGCATTGTACGCATCTTCTACCGCATCTTCTACCGCATCTCCAAGTATTATCGAAAATCCTGATGCATTTCCTCCCAGAGACAATGAAATGATGTTTACATTCTTCGATATGCACCAATCGATTGCTTCTGCAACTGTGGCGTCATCTCCTTCTCCACTACCTGAAAGTGCTTTTGCTACGTACAAGTTAATATCTCTAGCAAGGCCACTCAAAGCTCCGTCAGCAACTAGAATCCCTGCCATCATAGTACCGTGGCCATTGTCATCATATGGGCTAGATCCACTCCCGATAAAATCAGACCAATCTGCTAATCGCAAATCTGAGAGGTCAGTATGGGTCATGTCAATGCCGGAGTCAACCATGCAAACGTCAACTCCATCCCCTGATAAATTGTCAACAGAGTCAAATTCAACGAGGCTGTCATAGTTCTCCTCTTTTTCTAGAACCAGTGCTGACGGGCCATTGAGCAGGATTTCTCCTGTGAAAATCATGTAAGCGAAAATACCGACAGCGATTAGAATCGCGCATGTGGCAAAAATGGTAATTTGTTTGATGAAATCGAGGTCTGTTTCTAATTCACCATCGGGTATTGCAGGCGGTGAATCCATGGTTTCACCCCAGTGCTTCCACCGCTTCAACCAGTGTTTCTGCAAACAACCTAACTTCATCTTCTGTATTGTATAGGTAAGCGCTAGCTCGCAGCGACCCTCTATCGATTCCCTTGGCATTGAACCATGAATGCACACAGTGCATGCCACTTCGAACCATTACATCTGCAGCCTCATCTAGTAGAATTGCAATATCGTGGGCATCTATATTTTCCAGAAGTATCGAGCAGATTCCGCCTCTTTGGGCAGGGTCTTCTGGTCCTATGATCTCTAAACCATTGACGTCCTTCAGAATAGATGTCATAACTCGGTTAAGTGATACTTCATGTTCGTGCACATCGTCTAAATTGATGTTTGAGATATAATCAACTGCTGCATTGGTTCCAAGTATACCTGCATAGTTTCCTAGTCCGCCTTCAAATCTATGAGGAGGTTTGGACCACTCCAATGAATCATAGTGAGAGGTTTCAACGGTACTGCCTCCAGATTGAATTGATCTCATCCCTTCCAGCAAATCCATTCTCCCCCACAGTCCACCCATACCAGACGGGCCCATCATCTTGTGAATTGAAAACGCCATGAAATCAATTCCTAGGTCTTGAACATCGACATTCATGTGAGGAGTGGATTGGGCTCCATCGATACAAACTAATGCACCGTGGTCCTTTGCAATTTTTGCAGCTTGCTTCACAGGAGTAGCAATTCCATCCAAGTTACCAACGTGAGATAGAGAGACCATTTTCAGATTATTTCCAGCATTTGCACATTCTCTTTCAAATTCTTCAAGATTGAATGTGTTATCTTCATTAGACTTTACAACTCGGTGATCTACACCTTTTTCTTCTTCGAGTTGAAGCCATGGAACAAGATTAGAATTATGCTCTCTGTCTGTAGTTAGTACGATGTCGCCTTTCTCCCAAGAAAGGCCTTTAGCAACCTGATTTAGGGAATGAGTCGCATTCTTTGTGAAGATTATTTCACCTGATTCATTAGCGTTGAACAGGTTAGCCATTTTCTTCCTGCACTGCATCATTTTCCTTGATACGGTTGTAGCATATCTGTGAACGGAACGACCACCGCATCCTGGAGATTCCTCGTAATATGAGCGGATTGCCTCAATTACCGAGTTGGGACGCAAAGTCATGCAAGCGTTGTCGAGATAAACTGGTGGATTATCTCCATTCAGTGTCGGAAAGTCAGCACGATACTTGGAGAACATCACCATGCCTCCTTGTCTGGAATGAAATCAACGACTGGACTGTTTACTCCACAACTTGTGCATGTGTATCTGGTTGGATATTTTTCGTCACATCCTACGCAGTCTTCTCCAGCAACACCTCTGCTATTACAGTCCAGGCTTGCACAATCAACGATAGTTTCTCCCTTTTCGTTTTGACTAATTGGTGCACTAGCGTCACATGAAGGGCATTCACCTTCAGTTGCTAAAATCACTCCATCGATTAGTAGGTCAGCATCTGCTGCTGCCGCAGCCTTGGTTTGGACTCTGGCATTCTCTCCCAACATTCTTTGGGGGAACCATAACATGTGCATCAGAATATAAATCGTTAAAACGCCAGTAATCAAGTGAATTGCATAAACTGGGTAATTATTTAGTTCCCTTTCAGCGATGAAATGTGCTCCAGACCATCCATTCAGCATCATCATGCCAACCCATGCCACTACCATTATTGTCCAGGAGAACAAACTATGTTCTGCTAATGCTTCTTCCATTACTCTAACATCGGTGTGCATGTGGTTTTCTTGAACATGAAAATCCCTAGTTTCAGTTACGGCTTTCCAAAAGAAGTAGGTGAAGAAACAACCAACAGCAGTTAGCATTACACCGCCGAGTGCATCACCCAAATCAGCTCCAATTGGGAAGTTTGGTGAGTTGACATGCAGGATAATTTGTCCTAGGAAAACCGATGACCAAATTATAATCACGTTGATTATGTGTCCACGCATTACTGGGAAGTTGACAGAGATTTGGACAAAGAACCAAATCCACAATATTCCCGATAAAATAAGTTGGAAGAATGCGAATCCACCTATTTCTGCTAATCCATCCATGCCAGTTATTTTTGGATCTCCACCAGAAAATAGGTCAGTGGAAACAGCTCCAAGGAGGAATGCTAGTACCCCGGTTAGCATGGTTAGATAATGAGGCTGTCCCCATTCATTTCGAATCAATTTGAATTGGAATTTCCATTCATGTCTTAGTCTATCAACGTAAGATAATGATGGGTGAAGGTCAGAGAATTTCTTTTCAAGACTAATGTCGCCTAGCCTGAACGGCATGTCGCCATGCTGGTCTGCAGAGAGTTCTGCTTCAGCAATTTCGCCCTCCGCCATGTTCCACGGTGAGCGCTCTCCCTTTGAGTAATTTCGGTAGTTTGCACCTCCTACGGAGGTGGCTAATT
>CAXGTB010000185.1:0-3041 GCA_964012565.1 uncultured euryarchaeote
TTTCATCTGCACTGTCTCCAATGTTCTGGGTATTACCCAAACCGAGTTGTCCGTCACCACCGTTACCCCAACACTTGATGCTACCAGTGGCACCGATAGCGCACCCGGATTGAAGTCCAAATGCCAGTGAATCAGCATTACCAGTATTTCCAGAACTCATGACGATTTCTTCATTCAAAGTTTCATTCGTTTCTGGATTGCTATCACTTGAATCGAAGTTTTGATCAGCGAACGGTGTCATGGGCATTAGTACCATGATTAGCGTTAGCAAAAGGGCAGATGTGCGTAGCGAAACTGGGCGCATAAAACATCCTGTATGTGTAATGCCATATGCTTTGCCCCCTATCATGAATGGTTTTGACATTGACTGAGTGGCAATTTTTTGTAAAATTTAGTTGCGGATTTCTAATTTTATCTCGTCCATGAAGTTATCATGGGGATGCTGCCACGAGAGATTGGAGGGAATGCTTTGGTAGACCGTTGGGTTCAAGATCATCAAAAAGATGCTTGGCGAAAACAGGCCAAAGCAAGTGGCTACAGAGCCCGTTCTGCCTTCAAACTCAAACAAATCCAAGACCGCCACAAGATAATCGATGTAGGAGATAGTGTACTTGATGTCGGGTGCCATCCAGGAGGTTGGGCACAAGTTGCTGTAGAACTTGTTGGAGAAAAAGGTAAAGTCGTTGGAGTTGACCTAAAATCATGCGTTCCAGTAGATGGTGCAAATCTGATTGTCGGAGATATCACTGACCCTTTCACACAACAGGCAGTACTCGATGAGATAGATACAGAGGTTATCGATGTAGTAGTTTCAGATATATCTCCTCATATTACAGGTAAATGGGACATAGATCAAGCAGTTTCCTTAATGCTAGTAGCTGATGTGTTTGACTTCTCTCTACCTATCTTGAAGTATGGAGGACACTTTGTGACAAAGCTGTTTCAAGGTGTTGGTGTTGAAGAATTAATTGAATTGGTCCGCCCACATTTTCAAACAGTCAAGCGCTTTTCCCCAACTGCAAGTAGAAATTCATCATCAGAAGTTTATCTGGTCTGTAAGTTTCACACCCCAAAAAGAGGACCGGATTGGGAAATAAGACCTGCATTTGAAGACGCACTTGAGAATCGACAGAGTGGACCTAAACCCTTAGACGATGTTGAGCCAGCAAAATCCACTTTTAGTGTTAGAAAGAAAACTACTCCAGAGGAGTAAACGTTTCCACTTTCAACGTAGTCTAGAAATCATTGAAGAGGGTTGAATTTATCCAGGTTGTTTCATGGTGAGTCAAAATAACCAGCAACCTAGGGCCGATAATAGAGAAATTTCAATTCTTAAGCAAATGAAAACAAATCCAAGCCAAAAGATTAGTCGTGCAGCGAGACAAAAGGTTTCAGATCTAAAAGCCAACAAAGAAATTCAGCGCCTAGAATTAGTAGTTTTGAGGAGATATCCGCGTAGGTTGGTGAACTCTTCTAATTTTACTGGCTCTCTAGCAGCAGCTTGTGGTCGAGATGAAACAGGCATTGTTGGAATCGTTCTATGGGGCGACCAGGTCAAACAAGTAAAAACAGGTGACATAATACGAATAGAGGGCGGATGGTGTCGCTCAAGAAACGGAGAATTGGTTGTTTCTACAGGTAGGTCAGGAAGCCTTGTCGTACTAGACAAATGATGTTTAGTTGCGCGCAAGGATAAAGAGGGAGAGGTCGTGGCCGGGGTGCACTGAGGTGTATATTATGTCTGAGCGAGCAACCGTCTGCACATCATCCGGAGTCCCATTAGTGGATAAAGGATCTACCACATTCCCCTGTCCTACATGCGGCGATCCTATCGGCCGCAGTCCACGCTGCAGAAACCAAGGGGTAGCTTACGTCTGCCCATCTTGTGGATTCCAGGGTCCTTGATTCCAAATTGGTGATAATATGGGAATGGTTGCATTAACTTACAAAGTCATGCCTGATTCTGATGTTGACGATGTTTCAGCAGAAGAAATAGTAACTCAAATTCAAGCACTTAAGGACGACACTTACGACGTCCAGTTGTGTGAGTCAAAGCCATTGGCTTTCGGATTGAAGTTCATCCAAGTTCATGTTGTAATGAACGATGGTTCTGGATTGTCTGATGTTTTCGAAGAAAACATGCGTGCAATTCGTGGAACCGGGGAAATAGAAGTCCTTTCAATGGGACTTCTTTGAATTATCCTTTACGGATTCTTCGGACATAGTTTAGTCGCCGGGTTTTATTCCCGGTTTCGATCAACAAATCATAGTTGATGTAGTGGTGTCCGCATAAATTCTCGAAGTAGTGTAGTTGCGTAGCTTCCAGAAGGTAGTGTGAATCTGAATCTTATGCATGCACCTTCCGGATTCCAAAGTTCTCCTTCCCTTGGTCCTTCTGCCCACTTTTCGCTCATGGTTTCTTCTCCTGCGATTGGGACTGGCTCATATTGGAATTCGCTGAATGTCGTTACTATGGATCTGCGAGTTCCTTTTGTTGTGAGCCTTCCGATTTTGTCAACTTGCCAAGTGGTTTTGTCTAGTCCCATGTTTTTGAGAACCTCAGTTTCGATGTCTCCAAAATGACCGGCCGGCTTTTTGTTGCTTGATCCAGGAAGTTGGGCAGTAACTCCTAATCTGCCTAATTCGCAATTTCTAGAAATTCTATCAAGTGTTCTCTCTTCAACAGTAACGATTGAAGAAGTCTCTAATTGTCCGTTATCGTCAATACGTCCCACGACATCTCCTACGATTGGTTTTGATAATGGGATTGCCTCACGATTCCTTGCTTCAATAGTTTTGTTGAAAACTACAGATTGTAGTGAGTGAACAGTCATTAATTGCAAATTATTCGGTAACTTCCTGAATGCACCAACCCAGTCGTCTGGTTTTTGGAGCATATGTCTCAGCATATCTCTCTCAAACCCTAGCCAGTGAGGGATAATTTCCAAAGCATCTTCTGTTATGCCATTATCTCGGATATGCTTACGGAATTTGGCGACATCATCATTCTCATCGCCTTCCATGCTCAGATAAGCCATTAC
>CAXGTB010000186.1:0-3029 GCA_964012565.1 uncultured euryarchaeote
CTGGATTGACAAATTTCTTGTTAGGTTCATCTTCCAAAACCGGGGGGTACCAACCTTGGTAGTATTGGGAATATGCTGATTGTGCTAGCATTACCATCAACACGGAAAGGACCAATGCCTTGCGTTGTTGATTTCTTAATTCCACTCAATCCCCACCTTTCTCTAAACTATTTTTTTCATAAGTTCTTTGTAACACCATTGATAGTTGTCAATTATGGAATGAATTGATAATTTTTGATTCTGCAGATTGCAAGTGCTCAGAAACGGTTGCTTGTTTTATGTCAAGAACTTTGGCAATATCTCTCTGAGTGCACCTTCTAGGCCTGCTATAGTAACCCATCTCGACAGCTGTCTCAAGAACCAATCTTTGTTTCTGTGGAAGAATACTCTTGAACTCTGGACCTTGCAGCGATTCAGCTCCTAGTTTGACACTAAATCCATTTCCTACCAATCGCTTGAAGGAGTTTCGAACATCTCGTAATGCAGCAGTAGTTCCTCTGATAGAAAGAGTAAATTTCCTCATGTCTAAGTGTGTAGGATATACCCACCATATGTCTTCAATGTCGGAAAAAATGTGAGGTATTGGTCCATCCATTACAGCTCTTACCAATGCGGAATTATCGGTTTTACTGATTATTTCAAGTATCGTGACGCTTGGATGCTTGATTTCTAAAGATTTTTCATCTTCAAAATCAACTTTCAAATAGCATTCTAGCGCTTTGTCAATCCATCCAATCTTTGAAACAAATTCACAGCGTTCAAAGAAATCTTGTAATTCATGGCCTGGCAAATTTTTGCCTGCTTCCATTGAGATTTCAATTTGCATATACCTCAAGTCTAGGTTTCGAAAACCGTCGCCTGAGGTGTACACTAAATCACCTCAGGGTTCAGTCGTCCCCAGCTTCGAACATCGAGAGAACACTCTTGAGTTCGATAAGGTCTTGCTCTAGAGCAGCCTTGTCTTTCTTGTTGAGGTCAGGGTCTTTCAGACGCAGGTTGATCTTCTCGATATCTTCCTTAGCGGCTGCCCTCTCCTTCTCCAATTGCTTGTCCTCTTTGATCATCTGTAATTTAGCCAAGCGAACAGCGGTAGACTTGCGCCTCGAGATTGAATCGGCTCCATCTTCCTTGAGTTCGACAGACTTTGGATATGGTATTTCGATACCTTCTGAATCGAATTTCTCGTCAACATTCTTCAGAAGCCAATCACGAGCAACGAATTCGTCTGAATAATCTTCGACCCATCCATACATTCTGAAAGTCTTAGCATAGTCTCCTAGTTCAATTAGCAGAACTCTTGGTTCTGGTTTTTGAAGAACGAATGGACATTCGCGCATCAACTTCAGGATAGTATACTTGACGTGATCAATGTCTTCATTGTAACCTACACCAATATCTTGGACTAGTGAGATTCTGCGACCGACACCATCTCCACCGCCTCTTGCATGATTGATGACTGTAGAGTTAACCAGGCTGTTGTTTGGAATAACTACCAAGTTTTCTTCATGAGTCAGAATCTTGGTTGAGAGAATACCAACCGATGCAACTGCTCCAACGAAACCTTCGACCTCAATTCTGTCTCCAACTTCGAAGGGCTGATCTAGTGCCAGCATGAATGAGTTGACGATGTTTCCAAGGGTTTGTTGCATTGCAAGTCCTATAATCAAAGAGAATACTGCCAATGATGCCAGTAGTCCGAATAGCTCTATTCCGAGTTCTGAAAATGCGAGGTAAAGACCTCCACCCCAAATTGCAGCCCTTAGTAAGAATATAACTAGAGAATTGCTACCAGAAACAGTCACGCTTGATGGGTCAGAGAATCTGTCCATTATTTCTGGAATCATTACCTTTATTCCTACGCTGAGTAGTGACGCTGATAGGATGATGTAGATTGCTTGAATTAAAGGTATAAATGTAAATGCGAAATTAGAATCTTCACCCATTATCCAGTTCATTGAAAGATGGAAACCGGCGACTGATACGAAGAAATAAACTCTCTTAGAGACAGGAGAGAATAGTTTGTCGTCCCACTCGAATTGGGTTTGTTTGACTACGTCAAGTACTACTTTTTTGAGGACTAAGCGGGCAAATCCCAAAGCTATCAGTGTTAGGCCTAAGCCTATACCCCATTTTGCCCAGACATTCAAATCATTGATTGTTTCGAGTGCATCCTCAATTTGCTCAAGCAGACTGCTCACCAAATTGTACTGCGCAATGAAACCCATTCATGATGGTATCGCCATTTCAACCTATCATGAACGGTTTTACTGTTTTATTTCCGGTTTTCAGCACAATCCTTTCATTCGAATTAGCAGGTGAATATTGTATCTTCCAGACGGGAAATCCTTCGTTGAGTTTAAGTAGTTCGGCGTATAAAAATAACTCGTGCTGGAAGCAATCTGACATTTGTTGATCTGAGTTCGAAGTTGTTGGCCGAAAGGCTGGAGAAACAACCGAAGAGTATTGGAAAACAAAGGAGTTAGAAAAAATATGGCTAAGCACAACAAAAGAGTACACAACGGTAAAGACCGCTTAACGGGGAAAAAGCTCCCTAAACGGCCTGAACCAAGAACGATAACAAAAGCCAGGTCTGTAGGCAGCGGGCACGCTTTTATTCCTATATCTAGGACAAAGCGACCTACTTTACAACGTTGCAATTGTACACCAGAGCAAAAGGAACTTGTTAACCAGCGTCTGTATGCTGAGTTAGGAGAGATCCTTCCTCTTGGTACATGGAACGAGCTAACTGGTGCTTGGGAGCGTAAACACACCGTGATTCCTCGCCACTTTGCTAGGAAACATAACAAGCACATGCACCATTTCAGACCCTACGCTCGAGAGCGTAGAGAACTTTGAGTTGGCATAACCGCATTGCGGTATATTCGGTGGACACAGGGCTTCGGCCCTGTGTTCACCTCACAGTTGTGACAGCCCATCTCCAATTCCATTGGTTTATATGGGTCCTTGTCGCACTATAATGCGTAGTGGGATTTTGTAGATATTTTCTGTTTTGGAAATTCTACAATATT
>CAXGTB010000187.1:0-3020 GCA_964012565.1 uncultured euryarchaeote
AGGATGGCGTATCTGACTTGACCGACCCCTGCCCCTACGATCCGCAAGAAAGTTCTGGAGTTAGAGGCCAAGTACAGTGCGCATCATTCGATGATGATGACGATGATGGAATTCCAAATGAATACGACAAAGACTTCGTGGCAGGAGCTGATGATGATAGCGAGGGAGTCTTGTTCGGGCTACAAGGAGAAATATTGGTCCTAGTTGGACTACTAGTTTTCCTACTCGCAGTCATTTCCGTTGCTATGGTCGCTAAACAAGCAGGTAGGAGAAGGGCCGCATTCAATCGCTCAGAAGAGATGAAAGTAGATTCTATGTTCCAAGAAGAAGAGGCAAGAAGACTCGAATGGATTGACTACTATGTCGCCCAAGGTGATACTGCAAAGGCAATGGAACTAGGATGGCAGCCTCCCGCTGAAGTACCTCAATGGCAACAGCACCAAATGCAGCAAGAGCAAGCGCAACAGGAATCGATTCCTACTATGTTCAGCCTCGATGACGTATGATCATCCTTGTTGGAGGCGAGCGCGCTGTTTACGGGCTTTTTCAGCCATATTGTCATCGAAGGCTAGGAACTCGAGATTGTTCCAACTATCATCATCATCTAAAGCAGCAAGTGCTTCGTTATTAGAAAGCAAATTCTCTACAGTAATATGAGTTGGATTTGTTCCATCTGCTAACTCGTAGAGATGTCCTGGTAAAACAATCCAATCACTAGGAACTGTCGATAATCGTTCCCTAAGATGGAACAAGGATTTGCGTTGTGAATCAATATCTCCGCCGAATAAATCGGTTCGCCCACATCTTCCAAGGAACAAGCAATCGCCGCTGACAATTACTCCCTCGCCAATGAATGTCATGTGTCCTGGAGTATGTCCTGGGGTGCAATGTGCTTCTAATTGCAAATCGCCGATTTTTTGATTTACGAAGGTGTTTGCAGCCATCGACCATTCACGGTTCGATGGGCCATCCCATCCTCTTTGCGCTTCATTTTCATGTACCCAAACCGCCTTATCTTGTAACCCTTCAACGCCTTTAGCATGGTCCCAATGTGAATGCGTTAACCAAACTTGTTCTAATTCCCAGCCATTAGTCGAACATATGTTTAGCCAATATTCTGAAAAAAATGGATCTATAATCACCGCCTTGTTTGTTTTCTTACAAACCAGCAGGTGGTTCAAATTGTCCCATTCGCCTAACTGAGCCTGATAAACGAGCATTTTTTCGGTCTCAAGTATGCATTTTGCCATGTTCGCTCACCAATAGCATGAACCGCATTACTTCTAAGGGATGACGCCCATGGTTTACCATGGGCAGAGAGCGCATGCTAGCTTTAGTGCTGGCCGGCCTATTGGCTGTGATGGCTCCCAGTGCCTTTGCAAACGATACAAATGTCTCCCTAAATGCTAGTCTAGTGGATGCCCCTGACAAAGGATGGTACGCTTATGGCGAAGTTGTTACAATATCTGCAGAATTAACCAATGATGGAGAGGCAACCAGCATTACAGTCGACCCTTCTTGCAACGAAGTAATCAAGGTGTGGAATGATAATTCCCTTATTGTTGATGGAAGTGAAACGTGCCTAGGACAAAGCAGAGGATTGGACTTAGGCGCTTACTCAACGGATGATTTGGCTGAACTTACTTGGGATCTTACAGATTCACAAGGAGAACCTGTGCCCTCAGGAGATTACATTGTCGAATATTTTGTTGCCGGTGAAGAATTATCTTCGAGCGTAACAATCCACGTACAATCAATAGTCGATGTTCCTGAAGGTGTCGAGATGGTTGTAACTCCAACTGCCAGAGATGGAATTCATGCCGAGTCATCACCTAGTATCATTTCCATAAGATTGCACAACACCTTGGAGGAAGAAGTTCAACTAAACATGGGAGACTGTAGAATTGTAATCAACAATGAATTATTCGAATCATGTGGACCTGATAGTCTCAGAACTGGAGAAGTTGTAACGGTGGAACAAGTTCCTGTAATGCTTGAATCTGGAGAAAACCAATTTACTATTTCTTTGGGCAGTCAAGCCTTAACTCAGACAATTTCATTAAACGCTGTATCAGATAACGATCAGGGAGAAAGTTCAGGAGACATTTCTGCACTTAATTTGGAATTGATTTTGAGTGAAGATGATCAATTCGGTGAATTCGAAATTTTTGAATCTGATATCTCAATTGTTAATGATGGTCAACAAGATGTCCTTCTTGACTTCAGCGACTCATGCCGCGGAGAATATTGGATTGTTGATTCCTCTGGTGCCGTTGTGATGGATTCTAGAGCCATCAAGGATTGCACAGAACTAGAGGTCGAATATCAAATCGAACCTGGTAGCAATCGAATTTTCGCGCAGCCAGAATGGACATTTATCGATATGACAGGATGCCATATTGCTCCGGGAGACCTTACTGTTGTAATGGAGATTCCAGAGCATGATTTATTCGCGACCGAATCTATCTCGCTAACGAGAGATCGTGACAGTTATTGTGAGAACTCAGAGATGAATATCGAAGCTGAACTCACTGGACAAAACACTCTCACCGTATCTCCAGAAATTACAAGTCAATCAGTTACAGAATTAAACTGGTTTAGATTGTGTGGACTATCTACAACACTCCTCTTTGAGGGCCAGGAAGTGGATATGTGGCTATCAGAATGTGATTATAACGCATCTCTTTCGATGTTAGTATCGCAGATGCCACTAGATTCCGTTCAGTTCGACATGGCTGGATTAGACGATGGCGAATACCAGTTGCTCTTTGAAACAACCACTTCTCCAATGATTCGAACATCAGTTCCTTTTGAGTGGCCGATTATTTCCGAGGAGACTACACCTGAAGAAGAGGTTGAAATTGAAGAAAATGAAATTGTTTCAAGAGTAATTTCTGGTACCTGGAGTTCTACATCCAATGAACTTGGCACATGCTGGTTACTGAATACACAAAATGAAGGGACTCTATCTTTAGCCGGTGCTCAAGGTCTAATTTCTTGGACACCAGAAATGGGGGCCA
>CAXGTB010000188.1:0-2998 GCA_964012565.1 uncultured euryarchaeote
GATGTAGTCTTTGAAGGTTCGTACCTCTCCCTAAAGGGAGAGAAAATATGGCGTGATAAAATTACAAGCCAAATCACATGTGGAAATCGTCCATTCCACCCATCATCTCTTGCCCAGAGACTCCCTTGGAGGAGATGACATCATCGATTCTTAGAATCATGATTGCTGTTTCTGTTGCAGATTGAATTGCTTGCTCGACAACTCTCTGCGGCTCCAGTACATTGGCTTCTTTCATGTCCATAACTCCTCCATCTTCGACATTGATTCCTGAGAATCCTTTGCCATCAGCATGAGCTTTTCGCAATTCTATAATTGTGTTAACTGGGTCCAAACCTGCGTTCTCAGCAAGAGTTCTAGGAATTATTTCAAGGGCACTTGCAAATGCTTCGATTGCCATTTGCTCACGACCGCCAACAGATTCGGCATATGATCGTAGTTCGCGTGAAAGTGCAGCAAGCACGCTTCCTCCGCCTGTTAGAACTGCTCCGTCTTCCCAAGCTACCGATACTACTCCAACTGCATCGTCAAAGGCACGACGGATTTCATCCACAACGTGCTCAGTTCCGCCACGTAGTAGTACAGATACCGACTTCGCTTCAGGACATCCTGTGATAAAGGTCATATCAGATTCGCCAATTTTGCGCTCTTCTACCTTAGCGGCTTGACCAAGGTCTTCGCCAGTAAGATCATCAATATTTGTTACAACTCTCCCACCTGTTGCTTTGGAAAGTGCTTCCATGTCACTCTTCTTGGCACGACGGATTGCGAAAATTCCTGCCTTTGACATATAGTGTTGAGCCAGGTCATCAATTCCTTTCTGACAAATGATAACGTTAGCGCCACTTGCTTGGATTTTTTCGACTAATCCTTTGATGTAATTCTCTTCTTCTTCTAAGAAAGAGGCTAGCATTGATGGATCTGTAATCTGAATCTTTGCATCTACTTCGGTCTTTTTTACCTCAATTGCGCTGTTGATTAGAGCAACCTTAGCTCCAGAAACTGAACGAGGCATTCCAGCATGAACTCTTTCTTTATCAAGGATTATTCCATCTACAAGACTACTGTCTTTGATAGAGCCACCTTGACGCTTTTCTACCTTAATATCGGAGAGATCTACAAGCCTCTCGCCGTCTTCAATAGTACCTACTGAATTAACAGCACGTACACAAATATCAGCTAGGAACGACTTAACCGCACCTGCAGATTTACCTGTGAGTGAAGTCTTTGCAACTTCCATGAGAACCAAATCATCGTTTTCTGTAGAGATGCCATGAGATTCTAGGCATCCAACTGCCTTTTCTGCAGCCAATCTAAATCCTTCACAGATTACAGTAGGGTGAACATTTTGCTCGATTAAATCCTCAGAGCGCTTCAATAATTCTCCAGAAAGAACTACTGCCGAGGTTGTACCATCATAGCAATGCTGTTCTTGAGTTTTGGCTACTTCGATAATCATCTTTGCAGCTGGATGTTCGATATCCATTTCTTTTAGGATGGTAGCACCGTCATTTGTGATTACAACATCACCCATGCTGTCTACCAGCATTTTGTCCATTCCTTTAGGTCCAAGGGTGCTACGAACTGCATCTGCAACTGCTTTTGCAGCAGCGATGTTGTTCGATTGCGCACTACGTCCTCTAGTTCGCTGTACTCCTTCCTTTAGAATGAAGATTGGTGCTTGTCCATTTCCATACATATGAATACCTCAGCAACCTATCGCAAGGGAAGCCTACCTTCAACCCATCGCAATTGAATTTCACTGGTTGTTATCTAGCCATTGCTGGCCGTAATGATTCCATTGCTCCATAGTCCATCCATCTGGAAGGCCTGCTGCTGGAACAGGAGGACCGGTTTGTGGAGCTGGTTCCGAAATCGATGGAGGTGAAACATCAGGAACTGATTTTTCCATCGAACCGATGTTAGGTGCTGAGGCTACAGCCCCATATGTTGCTGTGATATTATCCTCATAACCACCTTCTGACCAATCAGGAGTCTCATCCTCTTCATCGCTGTTAAGGACCATTAGAAGTACGAATAGTAATGCGATGATAGTTGCACCACCAACGACCCAAATACCGATCCCTACCCAATCGATTGAATCACCATCTGAAGAAGCTGCATCAGAATCGCTTGATGTTTTCTTGAGTGTTACCGGTAATTCAAGTGATGCTGCATCTTCTACTGTATTTGAAATAGCCCAAACCGTTATTGAAGACTCAATGAAATCTTCTTCTAAATTCTCAAGACTTGAACTTTGAACTTCAAAAATCACAGATACTTGCCTGTTGCCCTCAACTTCTAACCAGAAATCCCTATCGGTTGACTTAACAGATGCACTATACCAACGTCCATCATAATCCCAATCCATAGATACTGATTGGCCTTCAGTATATTGGTTTCTTACTGTAACTACAACTTCGTAAACACCAGGTTCATCGACAATAGTTGATTCTGTTGAGATTATTCTTAACCAATTTTGCGAACCAACTCTGAACGTAGTCATACCCTTGCTAGAGACAGTAGCATCATTCACACTTGTAGCAACGACATTCATTATCAGTTGTCCACTTGTATTCTCATCAAACGAAAACGTTACTGTTAGATTGTAACTTGCACCTGGTGCAAGATTTGGAGTAATGTCTCCGTCTACTAATTGCTCGAATTCTGCAGACATTCCGTCTGGTAGTTCAAGGCTCATAGCGAATCTATCTTCCTGATTTCCGTCATTTCTAACTTCAAATCTCATTGATTGTGATTCTCCTCCCGGCAAGAATGATTGGTCTGCGTCTTCATCAGAAACCCAGACTGCTGATGTATCTTCAACATCTACATTGATAGTTATCTCTTTGGAAACCGTTGGATCATTGATACTAGTTGCAGTGATACTCGCAGTATACAAACCAGGTGATAAACCGACAGGCATAGGTAAATTCAGAGCAATTGTTGTTTCGCCATCCCAAGCATCCAAAACAGGTGTTTCGTCAGTGGAAAGGTAAGC
>CAXGTB010000189.1:0-2993 GCA_964012565.1 uncultured euryarchaeote
ATTATCCGGGCTGCAGCAACGTAGGAGAAATCGTATCTCGACTCTCCCCCGAAGGCTACTTAGTGGCCACTGGAAAGAAGGCTTACTCTTTCAGAGAGGCGTATCGCAGATTCTACTATTGCGGCAGTTGCCACGACAAATTGATGAGTGGTGTATGGTCAAGAGTTAGGAAACCAGATGACAAGAAAGACGGTCACGTCGCCCCTACCGCAATTTAATTGCTTGTGGCGAATAACACTCATTCATATACAAACTTGTCAAGGTAAAGACATGTTAGGTTCGGATATGCTGATTTACATCCTATGTACACTAATTGTTGTTTTAGCAACAATTCTGGGAACTAAAGCTGTGAGAAGGCGAAATAACAAGCCGGTAAACATCTGGGAAGGATATGCTAACTCCCCTGTAGCACCTCAACAATTCAGATCACCATCCAGGCCTACCGCCCCTCCACCGCCACATGCTTTCAATCGCCGCTGAATCGGCATGTGCAGTTTGACAAGATTCAAATTACGCCTTGAGCCATCATTGCTTCAGCTACCTTGAGGAAACCAGCAACGTTTGCTCCAAACACATAGTCACCATCACGGCCATACATCTTTGCAGTAGAGTATGCTTGCTCGTGGATTGAAACCATGATGTCGTCAAGTCTCTTGTCAACTTCTTCACGGGTCCAAGATAGACGCAGTGAGTTCTGGCTCATCTCAAGTCCAGAGGTTGCTACACCACCTGCATTGCTAGCCTTACCTGGTGCGAATAGAACTCCGCCCTCTTGGAAGACTGCTACAGCTTCAGGAGTACAAGGCATGTTTGCACCTTCAGCGACTGCAATTACTTTGTTAGCCACTAACAATTTTGCTTCCTCTCCGTTCAACTCGTTTTGAGTAGCACATGGAAGAGCAACATCGACGTTAACTCCCCATAGACCATTTAGAGAAGGTTCAGGTTCAGATTTGGTGAAAGTTACGCCATCGAAGTGAGAAGCATATTCGCTGATTCTTCCACGACGGTTATTCTTCAGATCCATAACCCATGCAAGTTTTTCTCTGTTAATTCCGGCAGGGTCATGAATCCAACCTGAGGAATCAGACATAGTTACTGGCTTTCCACCAAGATCTAGGACCTTTTCACATGCGAATTGAGCGACGTTTCCACTACCACTGATTGATACAGTTGCACCCTCGAATGACTTACCTTGAGCAGCAAGCATTTCACGAGCGAAGTAAACAAGTCCGTATCCGGTTGCTTCAGGACGGATTAGTGAACCACCGTATGAGCGACCCTTACCGGTAAGTACACCAGCCTGGAAATCATTCTGTAATTTCTTGAACATTCCAAACATGTAGCCAATTTCTCTACCGCCAACACCGATATCTCCTGCAGGAACGTCACAATTGTGTCCAATGTGCCTCCACAATTCCATCATGAAAGATTGGCAGAATCTCATCACTTCTGCATCAGACTTGCCCTTTGGGTTGAAGTCAGAACCACCCTTTCCTCCACCCATTGGTAGAGTAGTTAGGCTGTTCTTGAAGACCTGCTCGAATGCTAAAAACTTCAGAATTGAAGCGTTTACGGACGGGTGGAATCTCAATCCACCTTTGTATGGACCAATAGCGCTGTTGAATTGAATTCTAAAACCACGATTTGTGTGAGTCACACCATTGTCATCTACCCATGGAACACGGAAATGAATGAGGCGTTCTGGTTCTACTATTCTCTCTACGATTCCAGCTTCTACAAACTCAGGATGCTTATCTAGAACTGGTTCCAAAGATTCCAAAACTTCCCACACTGCTTGGTGAAATTCCGGTTGATCTGGGTCTCTACTCTTTACTTTCTCAAATATATCATGGATGACACTCACTTTAAGCACCTAAAAACACAACTTGTGTTAGCCCGGCCAAATAAAGACCCTTTACAAGCATTGCCACGACTAGAGTAGGTCAGGCATACGGACAGACAGTGTTGAACCGTTCCAGACGCTCAAGCCTACGCAATCCATTTTCATCGGAGGTAGACATTGCCCTAATCGCTTCCTCGATCAGTGCATGCTGATCAGACTGAATTCCAAGTAACTCACGTAGATGCTCTAGCATTGCCCACTCATCCTCTGAAATCACTTCATCGTCAAGAGCTGCAACCAATGCTGATTGGTAGGTAGTAACATCTCCTACCTGGTGAGATGAATAATCCTCAGAATTTGTGATTGGAGAAGGATCTATACCGCGTGCAACATCCAAAGCATCTCCAACATCCGATGGTTTGACGCCCAATGCGACCGCTAGGACTTTCAGAATTGTTGCCTCATCATCTGTAACAATGTCATCATCTAATGCTGTCTTTAGAACCTCTAGATAGAGGTACAATCCTCGGCTAGCTTCAAGGGCCATGCCACTTCCTGAGGGTCCTCATGTTTGAGGATTACCATATACCACTAAGAAATTGAGCCGTGGTTACAATTGTGGCTGAATCTCGAGATAATTAAAATAGTAAAATGCAGCAGGTTGTAATCAACTGTAATACAAATTGTCATCATTTGTAATACATATTATATACCCCCTCTTCTGTCGACATATTACGAGGGAGACGAATGAACACACCGAGCACGCTGGTTTCATTGCGAATTACCGATGAAGAAGTAGCACTTCTTGACTCCCGTGTTGGCCTAGATGGAGCAAGAAACAGAAGCGACGTCATTCGTGCAGCAATCCGTTCTTTCCTAGAGGATCAGCCTCTACTACCTGATATGGATACTATTACAATCCCAGTTGGACGTTCAATGAAAGCAAGACTAGGTGATTTGTATGAATTACATGGAATTAGCCAACAACAAGCGGCTTCCCAAGGATTACAAGATTATGTTCGTAACATAATCAAGGAAGAAAACCAATTGAACAATATTCTCGCTGAAGAACTGGAAACAGCTCGAAGCAAAACTGTAGGACGCAAGGAGTTCACTGAGTGAAAACAGGGTGAGAGCCACATAATGG
>CAXGTB010000190.1:0-2983 GCA_964012565.1 uncultured euryarchaeote
TCTGATTTAGCAGCCTGAATCTTAGCATCGTTAGCCTTGATTTGCTCCCAAACAATTTCAGCAATGTCTTTGACTTCCATATCTGATTCAATACTGGATAACCCGTCTGTAACCATTGTAGAACAGAATGGACAACCAACCGCTACGGTGTCTGCACCGGTTGATGCAAGCTCCTTTGCACGGATTATGTTGACACGGTCATATCCTTCGTCAACATGCTCTTCCATCCACATTTGTGCACCACCGGCACCACAGCAGAATGAACCTCTCCCATGGTTCTCGGTTTCAATATCGACTCCACCAATCGCTGCACGAGGCGCTTCCATCTCGCCACCAATGCGGCCTAAGTAACATGGATCGTGATATGTGACATTGCCACTGTGTGATGGGTCAGGGAGTTTGCCTTCTTGCTGTAGGTGATTGATTAATTGCGAGTGATGCATAACTTCGATATCTTCGCCGCCGAAGTCTTTGTACTCTGTTCCCAAGGTGTGGAAACAGTGAGGACAAGATGCTACAATCTTCTTTACACCAATCTCTTCGAATGTTGCCAAATTGGTTTCAGCAAGCATTTGGAACAAGTATTCGTTTCCTGCACGACGAGCTGCATCTCCACTGCAACCTTCCTGCATTCCTAGGATACCAACATCAAGACCAGCCTCTTTCATGATTGAAATCGTGTCTCTTGCGACTTTCTTATTGCGCTCATCGAATGATGCTGCACATCCAGCGAAATAGATGTACTCTGCAGGCTCTGCGACTTTGACATCGAGATCTGCTGCCCAGTCGCCTCTTTCATGCATTGGAATCCCATACGGATTGGAATCACTTTCCAAATTCTCGATGGTCATCATCAGCGGCATTACAGTGTCTTCAACCGATTCATCGAATTCCATTCTTTCCATCATCAAATGGCGACGAGCATCGGTTAACTTTGGAACGTGTTCGATGTTCACTGGGCAAACATCAACACAGGCATTACATGTGGTACAAGCCCATATTGCTGCTTCTCCAAATCGTGAAATCATGTCTTCTTCAGGCGTTTCTCCTTTGAGTAACAGTTGTGAGTGTTCATTAGCATAAGAACGTACATCATGAATAATCTGCATTGGGTTCAAAGCCTTACCAGAGGCATATGCAGGACAAACATCTTGACAGCGAGCACAGGATGTACAGGCCCATCCATCAATCAGACTCCTCCAACTTAGTTGAGTGTATTGAGCTGCACCGAATGTCTCGATATCTAAGTCATCCAATGAAACTGCTGTTCCATTTTCATCAACTTGAAGCGGACGCATCTTTGCCATCGGTTGTGTATCAAAGAAGAATACATTCGGTAAAGCCATAACCAAATGCATATGCTTGGAAAGTGGAATCAAGAACATGAAGGTGCAAATTGCTAGCATGTGAGCCCAATATGCCCAGTTGACTATTGATTGGGTTATTGTGAAATTTTCTGCAACCCATGCTCCTATCATTTCGTAAGTCGGGTCAGGTCCTTCTCCTGCCTCGATTACGAAGGCAGTAGTACAAATCGTCATAATTAAAAGAAGAATTACATTTCCTTCTAACTGGCTTTTCCCCTTCAATTTCTCTGGAGTGAATAGAACCCTACGGTTCAGCGCTAGGAAACAGCCGATGAGAGCACTTGTGTATCCGAGTTCAACCATTCCATTCCAAAGCGGATTAATCAGATCTGGAAGTAAATGTTCACTAAATCTATTTCCACTCGCTAGATCAAACATATCTGTAGATAGCATCAGGAATCCCCAAAACATCAACACGTGCATGAAGCCAGCTACTTTGTCCTCCAGTACCTTTCTTTGACCAAGCCAAACCGTTGCTGTTTCTTTTAGTCTAGCACCCCAGGAGTCGAATCGGTTATCTTTGGCTCCCACCATGACTAATCTTGTTGCTTTTTGAACCTGATATGTGAAGAAACCGATTGACACAACTCCCAAGATAAGTAAGAGATACCACCCTGAGACGCCAGAGTAGGTGACATCCAACGGGTGTTGCATAGAAACATCGAAGCAAGTTCTCTCCTTCAACCCAACGGCAAAGTACCTCATACACAACCGCACTCCATGGTGCAGGCGAGTGCCCCCGGCAAGTGTATTCTCTTTGGAGAACATGCTGTTGTTTATGGACAGCCAGCCGTAGCGGTTGCAATCGACCAAAGGATGAGCGTTAGTTTAGAATTAAATAACGATTGGAGAATCGATGGGATGTCTTTCCATCCAGAAAGACACCCTCACGTAGAGGCTCTCAGGCAGCGACTATGGGATTCTGGGCCTGCTCTTTCAATCAAAATCGTGGGAGACATTCCCCCTGCAAGCGGTCTTGGCTCATCTGCTGCATTATCTGTTGCTGCAAGTGCTGCCCTAAGGTGCGCTAGAGGACGCCAAATTAGAGATGACGATTGGGCAGAAGGTTGGACTGCAGCAAGACCGAATAACGTGTATGATGGGCCTTGGCCAACAACCAAGGGTGACTCTGCAGATTTTGGTACAAAGGCCGTTGACGAAGATGAATGTGCGATCTTAACTCATGCTGTAGAAGCCTATGCCCAAGGAGGTAGAGCATCACCTATGGATTCAAGTACATGTGCTCATGGAGGGTGCATCGTACTTTCAGATAAGATAGAGGAAGAGCTGAATTGGCTTTATTCAAGAAAACTAAATGATGTTTCTTGGGAAGTACACTCGGTGGATTTAGTTAACATCGAGGATGTTTGGTTGGTTATTGGTAGTACAGGAATTCATG
Organism: uncultured euryarchaeote; assembly: GCA_964012565.1. Lineage (GTDB taxonomy): Archaea > Thermoplasmatota > Poseidoniia > Poseidoniales > Poseidoniaceae > MGIIa-K1. Next base: position 2,767 of record CAXGTB010000190.1, read on the forward strand.
CACCCACCTCACAGCAAGTAGCAAAGGTCGCTGATATGCTTGAAAACCAACCAGATAAGATGCGAGAAATCGAAACAATTGGAATCGTTGCCCGTAGAGGTATTGCAGCACTTATGAGAGGCGATATGGAATCAGTTGGAAGAGCGATGAGTGAAAATCACCTCCTATTGAGAAGTCTTGGCGTATCTTGTCCTGAACTCGAGGCTTTGATTTCAGC
>CAXGTB010000191.1:0-2973 GCA_964012565.1 uncultured euryarchaeote
AATTGAGATGCTATCCTTGTGTAGTGCACCATCTACAGGTTGGGGGCGCCACGCTCTTAACATTCTCATCAAATCATTCAAATGATCAATACAGGGATTGTTTTCCCAATCCCATAAATCGTCCTCATCTACTGAACCATTCCATGGATCAAACCATTCACAAATGAATGCCAATAGTTCTGGTTCATCGTAACCTTCCGGTTGTTGTAAGTTGTGAAGAGCCTCTCTAGCAGCATCTAATCTGCGACATGCGATGTGTCCTGAAGCGATGATCATTCTAGCTTCATCATCGTTACCACCTGATTGTGCAAGCACTTTTTTGGCTTCTTCGATGGCAGATGGCCACAATCCTCGCAATGCCATTTCAATCATTCTTGCTCTACTTTTAGCAAGGCGGACTACTGCTTCATCCTCACCAATTGACCTAGATTGGAATCTTATGAGCGCATCGATGTCATTTTTTAGAGCGGCATCTTCTATCAAATCAAACATCCAGTTTCCACCTCCACTCATAATTGCACCTTCACGACGTTGGTCTGGATTTAAGTCGAATTTTAAATTTCGAAGAGGGTTAAACTTGGAAATTGATAAAACCCACGTTAACAAGAAAATTGTCTGCCCTACTGCGATGAAAATCCATGTAACTAACAAACGATATTCTTCATCAAAACCTCTACCTTCAAACCATTCGATAAAGGGCATCAAATCACCGAATTCTTTGTAGCATACAAGAATAAGAAGCAATGCTGTATATCCACTGAATCCTGCAAATGCGAAATACAGAACCCTAGCCTGAGCCTTATCTTCGGAGCGAATTTCTCTTGGAGTTGCAAGCATGACACCTCCAAGACCTCCGAAAGCCTGACCTCCTAAGAATAAGTTGCGAATTAATTCGAAAATGAAAGCAAGACCAACGATTGCAATGTTTAGAGAAAGATATGCCGCTAAAATTTCTGGTAGACTTTTCAATGCCTCCCATTCTGCTAGCAATGGATTTTCTTGGATTTGAAGATATACTTGGTGTCCTAAAATACCACCATAATTGAGTATTTCTTCAGAGTTTTCTGGCTGATTGATCATTACAAGAGCAACTGTAACAATTCCATTAATGGCGGTAAGTGGCATTGTGATTAGGAATAAAATAAGAATGAATGCAAATGTTCTTCCAACAAATCCTAATTTTTTAGCATCGATTGGATTTGGCCTACCTAGCCATGTTCTGTACTTGCCGACCATTAGCATATTCCATGATGCACCCATAATTCTGCCATAAGCTAGAATTGTTGGTCCCATGAAGACCAACACTGCGATTGCTAGAGCTAGTGGTTTTTGAGATTCCTCAAGCCGAGGTGCTAACAATAAGTATGTTGCAAGAGAGGATGCAAAGAGGCCCAGCAAGGTTCCTAGTCTTCTGAAAAAGAACTTGAAAAAACGATTTTTAGCCACACCAATACGCTTTCCAACCAATTGGCCATTGAGAGATTCCCAAGGTGAAATTAAAATTGGTATCAGTACTAAAATACCCATCAGGAGTAAATTAGGGAGATAGTAAACATCAGGATCAAAAATAAGTTCAGCGATGAGAAGTAGAACACCGGTCATCGCCATCATGTAAAGAGCAATTCCAAACCCAACATTTGGAAGCTTCAATAATCGCTTTACTCCACCTCTCCCTTTTGTCAAACTATGTACTTCATACAGACCTTCATCAATCTCGAAGCCGACTTGTAAACCAGATAACTGAGTTGGAATCATCCACTTCCAAAGTACTAGTGCTGTTACAAATGCAACTAGGAATGGAATCGCATGATTAAGGGATAAATTCGTTGGATTTTCTACTGTTCCTGCGCTTGCTAGTGGTGCCAATACAAGGCAAACAAACAAAGCAAGCAGCCAGCGCCTCATCGTGTCACCCTAGAGAGTGGCCTTCATCACTTCTTCGCCGACCTGTGGCGAATCAGGAACGAATCAATTCGGTCAAATGCTGTATTCAATGTGTCTTCATCAGCCAAATACACAATACGAATGTGACCGGCGCCTTTCTCTGGAGAGAAACCACTGCCATGTACCACCAAAACGTGTTCCTCATGCAGGAGATTTAGTACAAATTGCTTGTCGTCTTCAGCCCACATTTCATCGGTTAAACGCACAAACATGTAGAATGCACCACCCGGTTCTTCGACCTCTAAGCCCTCGATTCTTGCAATCCTGTCCAAGCATAATTGACGTCGCAGTTGGACCTTTCGAGAATGATCTTTCATCCAAGAACGATCACCCTCGAGTCCCGCTAGATACCCTAGTTGTGCAGGTGTACTAGCACATAATCTCGAGCGGAGTAATCTTTCGATACCATCTCTTACATCGACTAAGACATTCGAGGGATCGTGTATTGCCATGTAACCGATTCGCCAACCTGGAGCATAGTAGACCTTTGAGACTCCATTTAATGAAAATACAGGGACATCTTGAGAAAGAGATGCTACTGAAGCATGTTGACCACTGAAATCTAAGCCATCATAAATTTCATCCGCCACTATCATGCAATTTGGCCATTTTTTTGCGATAGCCAGAAGTTGCTCAATTTCATCAGCACCTGCTACGTTTCCTGTTGGATTATTTGGGTTAATCAATACCAGCAATCTCACATCTGAATCCATTTTCGATTCGATATCATCCAAATCAATTGCCCAACCATCATCTGATTTTAGAGAATATTCGATTGTTGTAGCTCCATACATCTGTGGATAAGCCATGTACGGAGGATAGTGTGGGCCAGGAGCCAGTACTTTGCACCCCTCATCCAAAGTTGCTGCAAAAATAATCTGCAGTGCTTCAGTAACTCCATGGCAGACATACACATCTTCAGTTGAACAATTCCAGCCCTTACTAGTCTCGTCCTTTGCAATAGCATTTCGCAAAGAATGGAGACCATAGGATGGAGAGTACCCGTTATTTCCGGAAGCTAATCCCTCT
>CAXGTB010000192.1:0-2950 GCA_964012565.1 uncultured euryarchaeote
CGATTGAGTCTACACCCTAAACCGCGCAAGAAGAATTCCCTGTCTATTGGTGGTTTTTGGCATCAAGTTCCCGAGTGGTATGACCTACAGGTTACTCTACTCAAAATACCCCACTTCAAAGCCCATTTAACCGCTCAAGAAATAATTCATTGCGAGGACATGGGTGGAATTAAAATCCAGGCATATTCCTATGAAATGCGAGGTGGTCAAGTTGAATTCTCTAATGCTTTAGGAGTAGATATTGAAACAGCAGCAAATGGATTCGAAATTCCAGATATGATTCGAATGATCGAATCTCATGGTGAAAAGGCATTCAATGTCCTAGAATCGTGGTGTTCAAACACCTTGGATTGGTTTGACCAATACAAAGTAATGCGAATAATCGCAGCTTTGATTTCAAGAGGCTACGATTCTAAACCTGTAATACGCCTAAGAAATATCCTTTCCGACATGAATACAAGCATGCCGAAGTTGATTATCGGTTCAGTAAATGATGGCCATCAAGGCGGTAGATGGCGACCGATGTTTTCAGGAGAATCAGAGGAATGGGAAACTCCTAGTCATTCTGTGATGCCCTTTGGAAGAGTTGATCTTGAAATTTGGTTGAATACAGACTTGGGTCTAGAATTTCTGGGCATGGATACCCAAAGCATGTCGGTTCAACCCCGCTATGCGAGGAGACGACATCTTGCCGAAAACGGTGTAATCCGAAATCTGTTAACCGCTACATTGAGCGCTGCTAATAGTGCGGGAAGAAACGTTACTGCAGAGCAGAAATTAACACATTTGGCTGAAAGTCTGTACACCAATCCGCTGATTAACACCGACCCTTTTTGCTGCGAATTTACAGTCTACCATCTATCCGTTTCAAGGATTGCTACAAAACCGATTATTCGTGCACTCATTGATGGAATAATGAGTATGGCTGGCTCAGCCTGGAAAAAGGTTGCATTGTTGGTAGGAGTAGTAGATATAACCAACTCACCAAGAGCAAGAATGGCACTCAAAAGATTAGCATCTGATAAAGACTTCACTGTATCAGAAGCGTCCAAAATCAACGCGATTTCAATCGCTGGAAGAAGAGCATTTGAAACCGGTAAAGCAGAGAAACCGGATTGGCCTTACCTGAGAAGCTGGGAGGCAAAAAATAGAGATTAAGGAGGTAATGAAAATGAACGTAACAAGTATAACAAAAGCTAAGAAAATATTGCAACACCAATTGGATATCCTTTGGGATAATCCAGAGAAAGCCGAAATGGTCCCACCATTGATGATATGGGGGCCTCCTGGAATCGGAAAATCGACTTTTATTCGAAACCTGTGTAAAGAAAATGAGATTGGATTCATTGATGTAAGACTGGCACAAAGGGAACCAGTGGATATTCGTGGCCTACCAGTTCCAAGGGACGACAAGAAAGGAATCGATTGGATTGTGTCCTCAGAATGGCCACGTGCAGGTGACAAAGATACCCCTGAGAAGGGAATAATTCTCTTCGATGAAATTACAGCCGCCGACAGTACGCTTCAGGTTGCTGCTTACGAATTCATACTGGATAGAAGACTTGGACAATTGTATCAGGTTCCAGATGGATGGTATATCGTGGCAGCGGGAAATCGTACCGGTGATGCGGCTGTTGCAAGGACGATGTCCAGTGCATTGGCAAATAGGTTCTGCCACCTTGAAGTCGCTGCTATTTCCTCTAGTTGGCTAGATTGGGCCTTGATCAGTAATGTAGACCCAAGAGTTACTGCATTCATCCGATATATGCCTCAGAAATTGTTCTCAATGGAAGGAAACAAAGAGCGAGGATGGCCAAGCCCGAGAAGTTGGGAAAGAGTTGCTATGGAACTCGAGTTAGCAACTCAGAAAAACCTAGACAATGACTTGCTACATGTCATTGTAGAAGGACTAGTTGGAGAGGGTGCTGCTCTTGAATTTATGGCCTTCTTGCAATGGAGTGGAAAGATTCCTGATGTTGCGAAAATGCTTACTGGAGAGATTAATGCTACAGTCCCAAAAAGACCTGATCAAAGATATGCTATGCTTTCTGCTATAGTCCATAATTTGCGCCAGCACCAAAGTCCTGAGAATCTGCTTGGTGGTTTCTTTGAAATCATTCTCAAGTTCCCTAATGATTGGGCACAACTGCTTCATCATGACATAACACTGGTAATGGACAACGAAGGAAAGGAAGATTTCCTTGAGGCACTACTAGATCACCCATTGCACGAAGAATTAGAACACAGAATTATTGTTTGAGGTGATTCGAATTTCTAAATTAAACGAAAAGAACATCAGTTTTGCACCTCCAAGTGAGGAAGACGAGGCTGCAAAAGCTAAATCACTTCAAGACTGGGTTGATGACAGAATGAAATTACTTGCTTGGAGACCATTTATTGGAACCCTTGCAATGAATTTGGAATTGATTCCTGTAGTTGACCATAGGTGCCAGACTGCATCCACTGACGGCAAGAGGATTTTCTTCAACCCTCATTTTCTTAACGCACTAACAAACGATGAAAGGATGACAATTCTAGCCCACGAAATTTGGCATTGTGGATTGTCTCACTTCATGCGAGAACATGGAAGGATAGAAGATCATGAAATGTGGAACCATGCTATTGACCACGAAGTTAACTCTCTGTTGGAAGATGATGGTTTCAAAATACCCAGCGGTGCGATACTGTACGAGCGATACAAAGGAGAATCCGCAGAAAAGGTGTTTGAATTAATCAAGAATGGAACTATCGAGATGCGTGGGCAATGCCTAGACGATCACGGAAGTTCGGCACCAGGAGAAGATAGTGAACCCGGACATGATGGAACCGATGGTTACTCTACAATAGATTCTGATGAGGAAGGGAATCTCACCGTGAAAGTCGATTCTGACTTCAGACCCAAAAGAAGTGATGATGTTTGGAAGGATTGGAAAAACAAAATGATGGCTGC
>CAXGTB010000193.1:0-2929 GCA_964012565.1 uncultured euryarchaeote
TCTTTTTGACAGGATTTTAGGAGTTTAGATCCTTCTTCAAACAATTTCAAAGTTTCATCTAAATCTACTCCGCCAGCTTCTAAAGCTGCTACAATTTCTTCAAGTCTTTTCATCGATTCTGCATAACTCATTATTTCACCTCTGTTTGCACTTTACCGTCCTTCAATACCACTGTGAGTGCATCACCCTGTTTCAACCCGACGACACTGGTCACAGGCCTACCGTCTTGATCAACTGCCATTGAGTAACCTCTATCCAACACCCGAGTTGGGTTTGTTGAATTTAGAATAGAATCAAATCCAGTGAGACGGTTTTTCTGTATCATGAAAAATCTCTCAATGGCGGAAGACATCTTGTTGGAAAGGTTTGATTGTCGCAGTTTAGCATTAGAGATGCCACGCATGGGGGCAGCACTCAACCTAAGAACAATGTTTGAAAGAACCTCATTTTTCCTAGAGAATAGTTTGTCGATTGCAAAATCAAGCCGGTCTCCGGCTTGGGCTATGATTGCAATCAATTCATCCTTGATTGGGATGACTCTCTCAATCGCATTAGATGGAGTCGAGGCTCTAATGTCCGCAATCATATCACTAACCATGTAGTCCGATTCGTGCCCTACTGCGCTTACAACGGGCACATCAGAATCGATTATGGCTTGACATACAGATTCTAGATTGAATGACCACAGATCTTCAGGAGAGCCCCCTCCTCTTCCAACAATGATCAAATCTGCATTTTTCTGCGAGTATTTGATTGCCCTTACAATTTGGCCTGGTGCATCATTTCCTTGTACCAAAACCGGAATAACCGTGTATGAAAAATTAGGCCAACGATCTGCAATCAGCCGCTCCATATCTGCTAATGCTGCACTGCCTGCTCCAGTAATTATGTGCAATTTTTTAGGGATTAATGGTGCTGGTTTTCTAGGCCTATCCATAGTTCCATCTTCTCGCCATTTCTGAATTAGTTCCTGACGTGCTTTCTCTAATTCTCCAATACTCTTGACAGGTTGAATTCTAGATGCTTTGAATTGCATTCTACCTGTCTTTACGTAAACATCTATTCCGCCAAGTGCGATCAATTTTGAGCCCTCTTTGATTCCTTGTGAAATGAAAGAATCATTTCCTCCAAATAACACGCAATCAATGGACCCCTTGGCGTCTGTAAGTGTGAAGTAAGTGTGCCCAGATCTTGCTAGAGTGAACTTTGTTAGCTCGCCTATGATGGCTGCGTTACTTAGGTAGGGCTCGTTTACTAATGCGCTGCGAGCCATGGATACAAATTGTCCAACCTCTACAGCCTCCCCCGCCATGGTTCAACTTACCGTCTATGGTTCTTGAATAATCGCATTTTCAAAGGAAGGAGTTTTGAGGGGATGGCGAGTCGCAAGGTCTGTTCCAGTACGGGGTTGGCCCCTCTTGGAATGGTGATTCTATGTCAGACAAGGATGCTTCAAAAGATGCTCCCGATGAAGAAGAGGACTGGATGTCTTATGCTAATGCAGGATTTGGGTCAACCGATTATTCTCTATGGGATGATGCCGGTGAAGAGGCTGAAGTCATTGAAGAGCCAGACTGGGATGGAGAGGACCTTCAACTCGACACTGGTGAGGAAGAAATACCGGCGGCTCCAAGACCTGCAGGTCTCAAACATCTTGTTAGGATTGGATGCTGTAATCACTGCCTAGGTAGAGTGGGTGGAAAGAAGAGATTCGGCCAATCCAACTATGAATCGGGCGTAGAGATTCGCGCTAGTGTAGTAGAGACAGATTCAACGATGAGTGAAGCCAGAGAAGTGAATCCATTATGCCCACTTTGTGAGAATCTATTCGAAGAGGCTCCACTTTTGGCAGAGCTAATCAAGGAAGCAATCGGGGAAAGAGAGTGCTCCCGCTTGCAAATAGGTGCACGTATTCCAAAAGATCAGACAGAGGCAGAAGACCATCTGCGTAAGAGGTTCGGAGCTGGCGGTTCTGCACCATTAAAATCCAGTCTGGTAGAAGAGGTTGCTCGTCAACTAAACGAACTGGGCGCTGGACAAAATTTAGTCATAGACAAGCCAGAAATTCTCGCATTGATTGATGTGCTAACCTTGACAGTAGAGTTAGATATTCGTTCACATTACTTCTACGGTAGATATAGGAAACTTGAGAGAGGAATACCTCAGACAAAGTGGCCATGCCGTTCTTGTAAGGGGCGTGGGTGTGAGAGATGTGATTACACTGGACTACAATACAAATCATCAGTTCAAGGTTTGATCGGAGATCCTTTACTGGAACTCTTTGGAAGCAAAGAACATGCTTTCCACGGGATGGGCAGAGAGGATATCGACGTGAGATGTATGGGTAGAGGTAGACCATTCGTAATGGAAATGAAGAAGCCTGTAAAGAGAGAGATTGATGCCAACATTATCATGGAAGCAATCAATTCTAGCGCCAATGGTAGCATCGAGGTATCCGACATTAGGCCATCTAATCGTAGTGAGGTTGTTAGAGTCAAAGATACTCCTGCAGAGAAGTCATACACAATTCGTTACAAAATTGAAGCAATTACAGAATCAGAGTTTGATTCATTGACTCAAGTCATGGATATTCCGAGTAACAACCAAGAAAGGAATCGTCGAAGGAAGAATCATCATCGTCGGAAAAAGCCAGAGCCTGAACCAGAGCCTGAAATTGATTATTCTGCATTAAAGAAATCAGAACTAGTTGAGATGTGCGTGGAGAAAGGTTTAGCAAAAAGTGGAACCAAAGATGTGTTGATTGAGAGATTATCATCTTTCAAGGAGCCGACTCTACCTCTTCCAGACCAGGATTATGTTATGGAGATAATGACAAAACTTCAGGGTTGTACCTTGGCGCAACGGACACCAGAACGAGTAGCTCACCGACGTGCGGACAAAATCAGGAAAAGAAAAGTTCTCGAGACAT
>CAXGTB010000194.1:0-2924 GCA_964012565.1 uncultured euryarchaeote
GGTATCTTGCAAGAATAGCATCTGCTTCACCACGTGCGACGCGGCGCTGGCGTTCCGCTTCAGCTTCTGCAGCGATTTCGATCTGAGTCTTTGCAATCTCTTCACGAACGATTTCTTCAGCTTTCAGTCTCTCTTGTTCAAGCATATACTGAGCCTTTTGAACTTCCATTTCCGCACTTCTGCGGGCAACTTCTGCTCTCTGCATTGCTTCTGCTTCCTTTTCTGCAAGTGTGGCATTGTACTCTGCAATGTTTGCTCTTGATGAGTTTTCACCCTCGATAGCAGTTGCTTCAAGGACTGCAACTTCCTTACGCTGAGCAGCATCGGCACCTTTCTTTCCAATTTCTGCCTGTGCTTGATTCTCAGCAACCTGGATGTCACGAGTACGGTTTGCTTCAGCTTGTCCGATGTCACCATCTCGGTTAGCAGCAGCGACATCTGCTTTAGCAGCGTTTACAGCACCTGCTGCTGCCTTTTGTCCGATGCTCTCAATGAAGTCGGAGTCATCAGTGATGTCAGTAATGTTAACGTTGATTAGATTCAATCCTAGTTTGTTTAGTTCGTGACCTACGTTGTCACGAATGGACTCAAAGAATTGGTCACGGTCTGCGTTGATTTGCCTAATGGTAAGGGATGCAACAGTCAAACGTAGTTGACCGAAGATAATCTCAGATGCCATTGATTCAATTTGATCAGGCTTCAGATGTAGAAGACGCTCTGCAGCATTGTTCATGATTAGAGGATCTGTGCTGATACCTACTGTGAAGGTTGAAGGTACATTGATTCTGATGTTCTCTTGGGAAAGAGCATTGGTCAATGGAATATTGATTGTCATCGGAATAAGACTTAATTTCTTCCAATCCTGAATTAGTGGCCATACAAGAGTTGCACCACCATGGATACATCTAGAAGCCTTTCCGCCTCCAACCCGTCCATAAACGACGAGAATTTCGTCGGAAGCACATCGCTTGTATCTAGTTACAAGCAAAATAATTCCAAATGCAAAAATTAGTCCAAAACCTGCTATAAGCAGGAATAGTGTTAGCCCAGTATCCATATTTTCCACCTCAGTTTTCTTCTTCTGATGATAATTCATCACCATCACTCAGCGGCTCAACAATCATAGTTGAGCCGATTACGTCGACCACTACAATTAGTTCACCGCTTGGAATAAGTTTTGTTTTATCTCTACCCCTAGCCAGAAGTGTGCGCAGAGTTCCATCAACAGCAACTTGTACTTCACCTTCTTCATTAGGTCTGATTCGTGAGTAAACATGTCCTTTGGCACCAATTGCATTTTTATGTTGCATTGTACCATCTGCTTGCAAATTTGAAATCCCTTTCATCATGTATCTGACCATGTAGAGAGATCCACCTGCTGCGAATCCTCCAGAAATTACTGCGATTATTTCCTGGTCTGTAGCTGAAACAACAAACATTCCAGTCAGGCCGAACATCATTATTGCTGCAGCAATACCTTGAAGACTGAATAGTTCGAAAGCCAACGTACTGTCCATGCTGACATCTGTATCAAACGCAGTATCAACAACTCCGCCTAGAATATCACCAACCAGCATTAACACCATCATCAAGATGAAGAATAATGAACCGAAAACAGCGCAGCAGACGAAAACAATCTCAATTACTGACGGGGCTGTAAACCCAAAAAAATCAGCAATCCATTCGAAAATACCCATTGCGACCCCGTCCTTCCCTGTATTCGTTACTTAATGACCTTATTGCCGTTAGATGATTCCTCGTTTTTGGCAATTAGTTTCTTTCTTTCATAGATTGCGACCAAGGAAACTGAAGCCCCCGCCAAAATAGCTGAAATAATTACGTTGATGTTAGCAGCATATCCGATTAGGAATACCCATAACGGCAAAAATGCAAACAGAAACCTACGCATTATTGGCCAAAATCCGCTAAACAGTTCGTCGGATGGATCAGTTACAACCATCAAAATCACTCAGAAGAATATAGTGCCCACCATTATAGTAAGAATCCACATTCCAACTCCAAATCCTAATCCCTTACCCTGTTTTGCCATTTGTTCAGGGTGTACTTCCCTTTGCAGGTTCTTCATTGGATTCAAGAGTAATTCCCTTTGTTCTTGTCTGAAAACCACCAGTGCTAAGATGAAACATGCTGCAGCACCAGTGCCGAATAATGTAGTAATGGCAGAATCGACTTGTTCCATCAATTTCAAGGAAAGCCAAATCTGTGTTACAGCCATCATGAACCAAAGGAAAGAGCCACGTTCCGTTGCCGCCATGTAGTTTCTTAGCAGATACTCATTATTGATGCTTACCACAATCTGCCCATACAGTCCCACTCTAATTACAGACTTATTCAAGTACTACAACTAAGGCTTAGAATCATGGGGAAGGTTCGTCATGCGGTTGCTGGCAACCCAATAGAGCATTCCTTATCTCCAGTGTTGACCGCAATAGTCCACGCACATCTCTCAAGAACACCTGAAGTGGTTCTACCTGGCCTCAAAGGTGTAGCAGTAATTCCGACCGATGGGGTTGAAAATGCACTGGCCTGGGGTTATGCAGGTTCTTTGCCCTCCCCTCCCGATTGGGGTTTGGTAGGATCACCTCTCGGTAAATTTAGAGCAAATACGCTACTAGAGAGGGCTGTAAATGTCAGCATGGAACATACTGAGGCAGACTCTCGCTTACCTAGTGCAAATTTGCCAGAAATGGATCCTGAGGTTCACCGATTCGATGAGGAAGAAGTGTGGATTTCCTTAACGTCCCCACTCAAACATCAACTCTCGGGTGCAGCGGTTAGGTGTATCGATAACGCAATGGAGATACGTTCAGTCAATACGTTGAGATGGGATGGAATCTCATGGTGGGCAGGTTCTAGTGATGGACCTGGAATGTGTATGGTAGCTGATGCATTCGGTCAGGATT
>CAXGTB010000195.1:0-2913 GCA_964012565.1 uncultured euryarchaeote
CTTCGTCCACAACTCTAGCCATCTGCCAAGGTTGTAATCTTTGTCAGAATGTATTACTGAACGCTTAGTTCCATCAGCGGGTTGTATACGACAGCCACAGGCATTAGCATGACCGCCACCCGTTTCATCGAGTAAGGTCGCAAGCAAAGAGAGATCGTATGGGTTATCCTCATCTCTGAATGAATTAGCATAGAATGATGCGCCCAATGCTTGTCGGTTTGGATTTTCAATTGATCCGTCTACATAACCATGAATCACACAGCAAGCTATCGCCTCTGGTCCAGCCAAGGCGGTGACTAGGTATCCATTACTGCGGACACCTGTTTCACTCAAATCGCATATTGCTAATCTGTCAACAATTTGTGTTCTTTCTCTAACAAAATCTTCCTGGATTTTCCTTTCATTTGTTAATTCATCTAAACGTGATTCGTGACTTTTCAATATCTCATTTAGCGGCACTCCGGATGCGAACTGATTTAGAACAACTTGCATATGATCGGGGTCTGAAATTGAAAGAGACCTGGAGAGTCGAATAATAGGTCCGTCCTCCATGAAATCTTCAAGTGAAATTCCTCCTGAATCTAATGCATCAACTATTGGCATTATCTCTTCAAGATGAGATAAATCCAATTCGTCTTTCATCAAATCATATGCTGCCCTAGCTGCAGAAGGCGTATCCCTCCAATGGCAAACACCGCCTGCGGCTTCAAACTCTGCTTCTTGTGATGAGTTTGGGCGATTGGTTAGATGGTGATCCAAGTATAGGCCACAATCTTCGTGGAATGGTAAATCACAAATCGCAGTTTCTCTATCGATTAGATGGTCTAAGCTTCCATTACGCAATAATGCTGGATGGGCAAAATGAACCTCAAGTTCTGGCTTACTTGCTTTGAGAACTGCCGCTGCCATCAGGCCATCCAAATCAGAATCTGCGACAACTCTGACTATCCCCTCTAGTGGCGACATAACATTCGGCGTGGGCGTCCATTTCTTCAATGTATAGGGTCAATCAAAAGCGATGAGGCTATCAAGGGGTTAGTGTGGCCAACAGACATGGAGACTTCCTGTGGGGTGGTTCTAGTGAACTTTGGCTCCATCTTACTTCTCCAATATCCACAAGGGCATTGGGATTTCCCAAAAGGCCATGTCGAAGAATCTGATGACAACAGACTCTCTACTGCAGCTAGAGAACTAAAGGAAGAAACTGGAATCACTGATGGCCGATTTATCGAGGATTTTGAATATAGGACATCATACAATTTTAGACACAAAGGAAAAAGAATTGACAAGCAAGTATTCTGGTATATTGCCGAGACAGAAACTATGGCAGTAAAGATTAGTCACGAACATCAAGAACATTTGTGGCTTGATTGGGAAGGGGCGATGAGGCAACTAACTCATGAAGAGAGTAAAGGTGTACTTGCTGCCGCACATGCTCACATGAAATCAATTGGAAAGGATTGATTCTACCAGATGTAGAGTCTCGCAATTTATCCAGAGGTCAATATCTAAGTGCTATTTGGGTTTAGTAACTCCATGTTCGAACAAATGGAGTGGTCTAAACCTAACACTTGGCACCTTACACTATCATCAGAAGAATCTACTGTTTTGGAGCGAAGTATCTCCATAGGTTTCTTTGCTGGATTAACTGCACTATGCGCTCAAATCGCATTCACTGTGCCATGGACTCCGGTCCCTTACACCTTCCAAACCTTTGCAGTTCTGGCTACTGGAGTGTACCTTAGAAGAAATGATGCTTTCATTTCTGGATGTGTATATCTCCTGGCAGGTGCCATAGGAGCTCCTGTTTTCGCAGAAGGAGGAGATGCATTATTCTCTGGTGGAGCATTGATTGCAAGTGGAGGTTACCTCCTCGCCTTCCCTCTAGCATCTGCCCTGGTTGCAGAAGGCCTGGACAGATCCAGAAACGCTGGGTTTGCTGACTTCAAGGCTCAACTAATCTGCTGGTTTACAGCAATGATTCCTGTTTACTTGTTCGGAACCCTTTGGCTTGCCAGTGCTTACTCAGTGGATTTTGCACAAGCATTCGAATGGGGTGTTGAACCATTCTTGATTTGGGATGCAGCAAAGATTGTTGTTATGGCGATAATCACCACCAATGTTTGGGCTTATACTCAACCTGAACAATGAGATGTGCTGATTCGTAATTAAAAAAAAGAGTTTACTCCTCTTCCTTTGATGAGTTGCTCCAATCATGTATACTCAATCGCAATACTAAGGTTGCCAACAATGCAGAGAGAATGAACAAAGCCGCACCAGTATATCCGGGCGTTCCTATTCCTACTCTAATTACGACGGTAGATAGTACAAAGCCAGTATTCCTAGCAAGTTGTAAGAAATCGGTTATGTGCTTGTATGATGAAAGTAGAATAATGATATCAGAAACAATTAACCAAGTAAAAAAATCTAAGAAAAACACTGTCCGACTCAAGTTATATTCTCCATCTATTACACCAAATGACCATGATGAAAACGAATAAATTGCCACTAAGATGTAAACTAGTGCTAAGGAACAAGCGAGGTTTTTCTTTTGCATTACGAATTTCTTTACCACCTCGTCCTGTTCTAATACTGCTTTGTTGCCTGCTGTCAACTTCTTGAAGTATAGTGCAGTTGAAAATAGAACTATGAAGGCGATCGCCTCCATTGCAATAAATGCAACATCTGAATCGATGTAATTCGTGGCTGTACCTTCAATTTCTGCCAAATTTTTGAAGATATCTCTTACCACTAATAGTGTGATTACTTCAAACTGCTTTCCTATCGAGTTTGAAAATGATTCAGGAATTGCTCTAATCAATTCGTAAACCTCGTATGCCAAAATAATAGAGAATGGAGTGTACAGAGCGTCTAAGTAAGAATCGAAGAAGCCATTCATATCCGACATACTGA
>CAXGTB010000196.1:0-2900 GCA_964012565.1 uncultured euryarchaeote
ACAAAATCAAATTTTTTCCCAGCGGTGTGAGATACCACTTCAGACGTTACTCCAGCATCACCAAATCTGGCTGAAAGATTCTCAACTGCTGCTTTTGCTGCAGAAGAGTTCTGTTCTTTGGTTACAGTTGTACCCATATCAGTCATCTCCTACAATGATTGGCTTGTCGCCGTCACGGCCGGTTGAAGGAGCGCCTCCAATTCTGATGATTTTTTCACGGAGTTTACCAAATCCGTCGATCAATGCCTCTGGCCTAGGTGGGCATCCTGGGATGTAAACATCAACCGGAATAACTGTATCAACACCCTCCAAGATGTTGTAAGATTGGTAATATGGCCCTCCTGAAATTGCACATTCGCCCATAGCGATACAGTACTTTGGTTCAGGCATTTGCTCCCACAAGCGAACGATTGGGTCTGCGAATTTCTTTGAAATCGGACCATTTACGAGCAATACATCGGACTGACGTGGGCTTGAACGGAAAAGTACTCCGAATCTGTCACCGTCAAATCTCGGAGTTGCAGATGCTGCCATTTCAATGGCACAGCATTTGATTCCAAGATGGAGGGTGAACAGAGATTTACGCCCAGCCCAATTGAAGAAGCGCCCTGCAAGCACACTCAACAATTGCTTGATTTTTGTAGCCTTCAATGCCTCATCGGTTACATCGCCTACAACTTCAATTAGCGACCTGCTATTGAAAGTAGTATAGTTCTCTCCAGTTTCACTCATCATATCACCTCAGATGTAAATGCGACCTCGCTTACGGAATACGTGCCAAACTCCCAGCACCATTGTAGTAAAGAATACAGTAAGAATGACCATCTCTGTACCCACTAAATCAATTGGATCTGCTGAAGAATCTCCAGTTGCATCCATTGCGAGTAGCCCTCCTAGTGCCATGAACATGAAAGCGACATCGAAGACCAAGAAAATAATCGCATACCAGTAGTACTGGAAGTGGAATTGAATCATTGCTTCGCCAACTGGTTCAGAACCGCATTCGTAGGTTGAAAGACGGCGTGGGTAAAGACTGTGGTCACGCTCATACCCTTCCATCAACCACGATTTTGTCATGTGGGGCCGAGAGGAATCGACCTTTGGCATAACGAAGTACTGAGTGATGAAAGCACCTAATGGCATACCTATGCCAATTAACGTCATCAAAGCCATGGAGAGATAGGTGCCTGTTACCGTTTCTGCGCCGACCAACTATGCCACCAACTGAGAGAGTTGACACTCTCTTGTACCGGCCACTCGACAACCGTCCATAAGCGTTGTCTACCGCGAATGTTGAATGTCACAATCTCAATCATGACCCCGTAGGGGTCAATTTAAGCGAATCAAACTGACCTGCGCCTCAACGTCAAGAATGCAAATCCGATTAGAACGAGACCGCCAATAACTCCCAAACCAATTGGAGTAGCTATGACATTCGCAATCTTCTCGACAGTAGAGTCTGCCGGCTCGCCATTAACAGTGAGTTTGATATTCTCTCTACCCGCCAATCCTACATCGGTTGGTTCTGCTGAAAACGTGAATGTGAATGAGTCCTCAACCTCTGCAGTTTCGCCACCAGGAGGGTTGACTTTCGCTGAGATGTTTATCGATTCGCCTGCAGGTATATCGCAAAGTAAGTGGTCCCCTTTATCGTCACAATCAGCGCCTGCATCATACCCAAGGATCACGTTCCAACCACGTACTCCGCCACTTGTGAATATCTTAAACTCTGATTCGACATTTCCTGCGTTGAATACTTCCACTTCAAAACTGTGAGAGTTTCCAATCTCGCCAAATGTAACATCAACATCGATATCATCTTGATTGATGAGTAATTCTACATCCAGAACTGTTTCTACCGATAAAGAGAATGTTACCTTACCGCTCCGGTTTGCTGCATTTGAAACCGAGGTTACAACCATTTCTAGCATTCCGCCATCGCCATTTTCAGCTCCAGAGTTAACTTTAATTTCCAACTGTACCACTGCATAAAATGGCATCGGATAATGCGTATCTACGAGGCCATTGTCGACTATTTTTTCGAACGCTTTATCGAAATTTGTTCCAAGCAGAGGAGAATTGCCATCATAATAGAACATACCCGTTGAATTATCAAATGCACCCCATCCTTTCGGTACGATAATTGGACCTTCTACCGGCATACCACGATAGGTCAGAGTTCTAGTTGCAGTACCCGAAAGGCCGCTGAAATCAAATATTGCTTCATCGGTCATGTCGCCTGTATTTGTCACTTTGATGTTGTATGTTTGACTTCCACCCGGCGGTAAAATCATCACTTCGCTCCTAGATAATTCGTCAACAGAAGGCATGATTATTGCATCCATTGCGAAATCACGATCCGAAAGAATTGCCCTGAATACAAACTCAAGTTGGTTATCTGGAACTCCGTCTTCGTCGTCATCCCCGTTGTTATTGTCTCCCAAATTGGTAACTCGGACTGTCAATCTTGTACTCTCTAACTCTTCTTCACCATCAATAGATACAACGAGGTACATGATTACTGTCGACCTCGCATCTATGTCGATTTCAGTGACTACTGACCCATCTTCTGTCTCGAAATGCTTACCCCATGCCGGCTGTGCTGTTTGAGAGATTACTGAGAATCTAAAGCGGTCCAATGTGTTGCCGTCATTTGATATCGTAATTGGGAACTGAACTGTTGTGTCTGACCTTCCTGTTTGGTCTTCAGCTGGCGCCCCTCCGCTCATTGCGTGTACTGGTTTGACCGTTACACGCAGGTCTTGGGTATCATAAGCCCCTCCGCTCGATTGCGGCAGTACAGAGAAGGAGATTGTTACCTCTTCGGTTGCAAGTGCATCTAGAGGTAAGGAAATTGTAACTTCAATCGTTCCAGATTTTTGATTACTAAATCTCGATTC
>CAXGTB010000197.1:0-2895 GCA_964012565.1 uncultured euryarchaeote
AGAAGAGTAACAGTTGCTGAGACTTGTTGGCCATCTTCAAGCCAACCAGAGTACATTCCTAGCGGGATATATGCGTCAAACTTTGTCAGTGTATTTGGGTATGGAGCGTTGGCGATAATTACCTTGGTATCTCCATCATTTTTCATCAATGTTGACCCTGAAATAACTCCTGTGATGTTAAATTCAGTGCCATTTTCAATATCGGACAAGGATTGGCTTGGATTGCTTGCTAATTGGTTAAGCATATCTTGTGCTCCTAATACATCACTAAATCCGGAATCTATGTTACTACCCACGTCGATACACCACATTCCCTTAGTTCCAGACCAAGATAATCGACCAATAATTGATTTTGTTTCACCATTCAATGCTGATGTATCTCCTGCATTTAGTAGACATACAGCAAGAGTTTCATCATCTGAAATTACGTTATCATCACTAATTTCTCCTACCAACTTCACAAGATTATCTGAGGAGAAGGACCATGATTCATAATTCGACCATCCTATTTCGGTGGGAACAGGTACGTGTGATGGGACGATTCGGACTTCTGGTCCTTGCGTGTGAATTGACCATCTCAGTTCTCTTTGTTCGTATTGAACAACTGCGGTAACCTCAACTTTTTGCCCCGATTCCAGCCATCGATCAGGTGCTGAATGAATTACCA
This sequence comes from uncultured euryarchaeote, assembly GCA_964012565.1. Taxonomy (GTDB): domain Archaea; phylum Thermoplasmatota; class Poseidoniia; order Poseidoniales; family Poseidoniaceae; genus MGIIa-K1. The sequence continues at coordinate 668 of CAXGTB010000197.1, forward strand.
TTCTCATTTGGTGTTCGCTATTTCCGTACTCAGGATGATCCCCTAGATACAGTGCAGTAAATGTTGAATCTGGATTAACAGACTTTGATAGGTAGCCAGTCAAAGTGAATGTTTTACCTAAGTAATCCTCTGGATTCTCAGCGATTGTCGAAATGCCAATTTCTTCAGCTTCGGGAATATCATCACTATCCCAAGATAAGGCTCCTCCTCCAAGTGCCTGCAACCAAATGCGTCCTTCATATTCAATTACGTCACCAGTTGCTTTGACTTTTGTACCAAGCATTGGAATGTCTCCGTAACGGTACCAACGTAATTCTGCAACTCCAGTTTCGTCTTCAATAATTATGTCGACCCTGTTATCACCTGAAGAATATGGATCTGCAACCCAAGATACAACAGTACCTTCGATTGAAACAACCTCATTGTTGTGTTCTACCAAGTCTTCGATTAGGACTAATTCTGGTTCTCTAATCATAGCATAAGCATTCATAGCGGCAACTAGCAATATGGATAGAGCAAACATTACCCACAATCTTTGACCACGAAGTTCAGGGCTGTCATCGAGAAGACGGTCGATTACCGCAGATATTCCACCGCTTTTCACTTCCTCTTTATGCTTCTCAACATACTCGCTGTGTTCGATTTTTCCATCGGAGTTAGCATCATATGTTTCAAAGACGGCATCGACGTCCATTTCCATGTTTGCTTCCTCAACAAGGTTGTCGATTTCGTCATTTTCTGAGTCAGCATCAGCCTGCTCTGAACTCTCGCTCATACCACGTCCAATCCATCTAATGCCATATCCCTTGCGCAGGGAAAGGACTTGATATTAGATGCGAAACCGACCAACATGAGGGACCGAGTCATACGTGATGAAATTCATCGCGACATCTTCGTCCCTGCACACATTGCAAGACTTATTGATACCCGTGAATTCCAGCGACTGCGTAACATTCAGCAACTTGCGACATGCCACTACGTATTCCCTGCAGCAACCCACAATCGCTTTTCACACAGCCTAGGTGCATACCACCTTGCTAGGGTCCTTTGCGAGCATCTTTCAGAGTTACAGCCAGGAATAATTTCAGAAGACGATGCAGAACTGGTATCCATTGCTGCTCTACTTCATGATATTGGACATCCACCATTTTCCCACTTGCTTGAAACCGACAAGGTCTTTGCGAATTTCCGTGACCATGAGGATTGGGGGAAAATGGTACTTGAATCTGAAGATACTGAGATTGGTATTGCAATTAGGGAAGTTCTTGGAGAGAAAAGAACTGGAAGATTATTCGCTCTTTATTCAGGGAAATCAGAACATGATGGAGAAGAAATCGCCCCATTCCTAAAGGAAATAGTAAGCAGCCAATTAGATGTTGACAGAATGGATTACATGATTAGAGATCAAGCAAATTCTGGTGCGCAAATTGGCGGATTTGATTCTGCAAGAGTCATACGTGCTTTGCGTGTAGGGGATGACGGACGCTTGTATGCTAAACAATGGGGACTTCCTGCTATTGAAGCATATTTGGTTACTCGATACCATTTGTACAATCAAGTATATTTCCACAAGGTGAACCAACTTACTCAAGAGTATCTAGTTAGGGCTCTTTCTCGTGCTAGAGAATTAGCCAATGAAGATAAATTAACTCTTAGTACGCCTTTACAAAACATGCTTTGCAACTCAGAACTGTCGGTAAAACAGTATGTTAGACTAACAGATGCAGACATAAATGGTGCAATGATGGATTGGGCAGACCATGAAGATTCTATTCTATCAGGATATGCGAGAAGATTGGTCTCTAGAAGGGACTATCATAAATCGATCAGAATCGGTGAGTTGACTGCTGAAATGAGTGAAGTTGTCATTCCAAAAATATTGCCTATCGTTGAACAGGCAGGATATTCTGATGCAGATATTATTACAGCATCAATACGCAAGAAAGGATACATGCCATACAGCCAAGGCATCGTGCTTGAAGACGGTAGAGACGTCGTTGAGCACTCACCTCTTATTCGAAGCTTAACTCTATCATCAGAGCAGGCTTTGATATTTATTCCCGAGGAAGTTAGAGACGAATGTGAGAGAGTTGCACGTGAAGTGATTAAACCATCACAATCAAGACTACCTACCTTGTGAGAGTGTTTGCTACGGACCTGTAGCTTAGTTGGTGGAGCACCCGGCTCATAACCGGGCGGTCGTGGGTTCAAGTCCCTCCGGGTCCACT
>CAXGTB010000198.1:0-2887 GCA_964012565.1 uncultured euryarchaeote
GCCTTTACGCCTAACTCAAGCAAACCTTCTAGCAGATTATCAACAGCTACATTTGATTCAGCACATGCAAGAATAGGCCCTCTTCCCATATCGATCAATGCTCGAAGAAGGTGAACTGCAGTATGTGTTTTACCAGTGCCCGGAGGGCCTTGTATCATCGTCAGCCTCTGTTTTACCGCGGTCTCAATAGCATTTTTTTGGCTATCATCTAATGTCATCCCTTTGAGATTTACAGGCCGAATTTTCTGGCCATGAATCTCGGGTGGTCGCTGGGCCGATGTTTGCAAATCATGGGGTTGACAGAGCAATAGGTCTCTAAGGACAGTTCCTCCATCACCTTCGGTTGAGTGGAAGGAAATCAAGGCATCATGCATCCTATCATGGGCAACACGATTCGCCCCCTTGTCAAGACGCCAGCCTCCTTTTCTTAGATCACTTGGCTTATCTTTAGCGACGATTCTGATTCGTGAATTATTTCTATCTAAAACAACACCTTCGACTACCTTTTCACCCCAAGGTCTTGCTCGTGAAATGATCACCATGTCGCCATGGCCAAATCGGTGGTATGGTAATGATCCCCCGCCTCTGGCCTCAAAGACAAGGATGGGGTCTCCGAAGAACCTCCCGGAAGTTCTACCAACTAAATCGAATAGTGCGAGCCCAGCATCTAGCATCTTTTGCTTGGTCCAATTCTTCCATCTCTCTTGGACTTGGCTCAATTCATCATCTAACTCAATTCCAATTAGGTTAGTAAAGCATTCAAAGTGGTCTTGAGATTTTCTCCATTTGGATTCATGTGCTACATTTGTTTGTTTTTCATTCGATGACCGAGTGTTCATTCTACGCACCCCTCCCTTCTCGGCCATAGCAAAACCGTGGCGTTGCTGGTATAGCATGTTGTCGATGGTCGAGAAATGGTGAGGCTTAACAAGGAAATGAGTAGCCCAATGTTTGCTGGTGAGTATGTTCAGACGTAAAGCGGCCGCAGAAGTTGAGGGCAATATTTGCCCTTACTGCGAGTTCGTAAACAAGGTAGGAGATACAACATGCTTGCAATGTTACTATGATTTAGACAAGTCGCCTAGGGACCAAGGAGAATCGGTTTCGGCTGAAGTAAGTAATTCCATCTTTGATGAGTTGATGTCGGATGAAGATGATTCTTGGGAGGAGGGTGATGCACTAGATGTTGTACTATCTTTGGATCAAGATCCACTAGAAGTGGAACAATATGATGCAACTGACTTTTCTTCAGAAGAACCGGAGAAGATTGACTTCCTGGAATCTTCTTCTCCAGAAATGCATGAAACGGTTAGTCACGAGCCAATGGAAGTAGAAGCTGAAGATATTGGTAAGGAAATAAAGGATGTTCCGAAATTAGATTTCTCAAAAACAGATCCCTTTGATGAAGTTCCCGAACCAGTCCACCAAGGAAAAGGGACTGTGTTTTCACCGAGTACTCCAACTAAGGTTGATGATGACCTTCTAGGACATGTTGGCGGCTCTGAATTACCTTCCTTGCCACCTGATGATTTGTATGAGAATAAAATCGATTTGACTGCGAAAAAGGCGCCAGCACCGACGCCAGCAGTCGCACTTCCAAATATTCCAGCTATTGCTCCAGCAGCACCGGTTAGAGAATTACCAACGCCAGTAGCATCACCAATAACCGCACCAGTAACTCCAATCGCCGCTAATCCGGTGCCAGATGCAGCCCCTCAACCAACGCCAGTTCCAACCCATAGCATAGCAATCGAGGAAGAGCCAGTAGACGAAGAAAGCACAATTGATGAAATCGATGAACCAAAAATGGTTCCAGAAATAGTGACGGGCCAATCTTCACCGCCGACTCCTGTGATTGAATCACGAATTTGGCCTTGGCCTAAGGGCGAAGCCTGGGATGCAAGACAAGTACATCGAGAAGTAGTCTCTGCTTTGGAATTGGTCAAGAGTGGAAAGAAGGATGAGGCGGCCTCGATCATCGATACACTAGGACCGCATTTGACAAATGACAATATCGATTTGATTTATCACATCGGCATGGTGCTTAAGCAGTTAGACAGAACCGAAGACGTGAGATCTATGATTCAAAGGGCCAATTTAGAGATGCCCGGAAATGAGCATGTTTCATCTGCGATGACCCATCTGGGAGTATAGAGGTGAGAGGCTTGGATACTCCGGAACTTGCGGTCAACAAGCATATCGTGTTACGACCAGTCAATAGGAGAATACTTCCAGAAGTCATGAGTGCGTATTTGGAAGATCCAGAGGCTGCTAAAGCAGCATTGCCTTGGTTGAAAGAGGGAGAAGAAGCCCGTAGACAAATAGCCGATTTGATGATTGATTTAGAAATGCATAGGAATGGAGATTCGATTCACTTCTGGGCCATCCACTCTATCGAGGATAATTCATTTGTCGGAATGATTGGCTTGGGAGATGAACTTCAGTTAGCAGCATCTGCATATAATCTAGGATATTGGGTCAGGAAAAGCTGGAGAAGAAAAGGAATAGCACGTTCCTGTGCGGATGCAATCTTTGAATGGCAATCGCAGCGCACTGAACAATCCCTCATCGAAATTACAGTTCACCCACACAATGAAGCAGGTTTAGCGACGTGTAAGTCGATTTGTGAAAAGTGGAATGGATTAGCAATAGAAGGGTTTGTGCCTATTGAAATTGAGAACCGTACTATCCCGCACGTTTTGCATTTGGTACAATTGGATCGTGGTGATTAGATGCATTCGGTCTGGTTGACCGTAGATTCTGACGATATCCGTCATATACCAACTTCACAAGGACATCCAACCCGATCAAAAGGCGTGCCCCATGAAGGGACTTCTCCTGAAATGGCAACTGCAATGAAATACTTCAGAGAATGGTTGGATAAAAC
>CAXGTB010000199.1:0-2878 GCA_964012565.1 uncultured euryarchaeote
TAGAGCTAGGTGGCGCTGGAATATTCCGTCCTGAAGTTACTGAACCACTTGGGATAAAAGACCCAGTTTGCGCATGGGGAATGGGTCTCGAGAGACTTGCTATGCTGGTTTTAGGACTTGACGACATTAGACAACTCTACATTTCAGATTTGGAATGGCTGAGAAACCAACCAATCTTGTGATAATATGGATATCAATACAATGAATGATCACAGCCCTTGGTGGGCAAGAGCATTTGCTATTTTTCTTGGAATAATGCTTCTATTCACTGTTGCAAACCTGTTTTATCTCGAAATATTTGGAGTAAACGGAATCAATCATTATTCATTTGGCAATGAACCAAAGAACCCTGGTGAATATCCAACAAATGGTACTGAAGAAGAACAACGCAAGTACAATTTTTCTCTTTCTGAATGGGAAGATTATCGTTCTTACATGGACATGATGGATGAATTAGAAGAATCTAACGTGACTGAAATTACTCAAATTTTTGCTATTCTAACATTACTGGTCGGGATTCCTGCAATAGCAATGTTTTGGACACAAAATGAAAAGATGCTGTATTTTGGAATTGGATTTGGAGTTGTTAGTATGATTGGAGAGGTGTGGAAAGCCTACATTTCATCCGATATTGTTGCAAGTTACATGGAAAGCGTTCCTGGTGGAGCAGATTATTCTTGGATCGCTTCAGCTTCAGTCTTAACATCAAGTTTCTGTGGAATCACATTCATCGCATTGGCTATAGTTCTGCACAATATGTATCATAATCTGAATGAGTTACCACAAAGTGGCTTCCACCTAAAGGTTGATACACCTATCACCCAAACGGAAAACAATGGAGATAATGACCTCGAACACTGAAACCATTCCTGGTTTCAAGATTACCAAATCTTTTGGAGTAGCAACTGGATCAACAGTAAGAGCCAAACATATTGGAAAAGATATCCTTGCAGGATTGAAAAATATTGTTGGTGGAGAATTGAAAGCATATACCGAATTGTTGATGGAAGCACGTACTGAAGCACTCGGTAGAATGATGATGGATGCTGGACAACGCGGTGCAAACGCTGTTGTAAATGTACGATTCGCTACAAGTAGCGTCGCTGGCGGGGCTGCTGAATTATTTGCATATGGAACCGCAGTTACTGTAGAACAAGAGTGATACAATGTATGAATTTGTAGATACTGAATCAGTCATAGTTTTGGCTCTGATTCTAATCGTTGTCGTATTTGTTGCATTCTTCCCACTTGCTTTCATTTACTCAATGCTATTTGGTTGGATTCACCAATCGAGTAGAGCGAAAAAATTGCTGGTTAGAGAACAGAGAGTTGCAGGAGTTGTTGGAGGGGACAATATACACACCCTGTCAAGTCCAATTAATCTGGAAAAAATTTCTCAATGTGGATTGGTCATGACCAATATCACTGTATCTCCATCTTGGTGGCAGTTATTCGTTGGTGGAATCAAGTCGATTTTTGGAGGACAAATTCAATCCTATGATAAAGTTCTAGCTTATGGTAGAGCTGAAGTTATGCAACGCCTTAGAGAACAAGCACTTGGAGAAGGTTGGAGTGAAATTATCAACGTAAGAGTTGAAACATCGATGGTGATGAACAAGGTCAAGGGCCGTCAACAGAATAAGATTGGCACCCTCGAATTCCTAGCATATGGAACCGGAATTCGGTGAAATACCAAGAATACATAGGGAGTTCTTTAGGACTTGAAGCCTCGAGAATCAATCATGAGAAGGACAAGGGTAGTGGCCACAATCGGCCCGTCATCTTGGGAACCTGACAAATTAAAGTCAGTATTTGACGCAGGCGCTGATGTATTTCGCCTAAATTATTCACACGGAGAACCAGAACAAAAAACCGAATTATACAACAGAATTCGTTCCATGGAATCTGAAAAAAGGACGACATGTATCTTAGCAGACCTACCTGGCCCAAAATTGAGATTGGGGGAATTTACTGGAGTTAAACTGCTAAAGAACGGTGATCAAGTTCGGCTACTTTGTGGTAAAACTGAATATGATGGCGATGAGATTCCTGTTGAATATGATGGGTTATCAGCAGAATTGAATAAAGGAGATGCTATTTTAGTCGCAGATGGATTAATTCGTCTTTCAGTCATTGAGGCAAGTGGTGAGCGTGGCTCATACATCGATTGTTTAGTAGAAGATGGCGGACCAATTACTAGTAGAAAAGGTGTCAATCTACCGGGCACACTAATCGATTTACCCGCAATTGGCGAGAAGGACAAATTGGCTCTAGACCACGCACTGAAATGCGGAGCCGATTGGGTTGCTGTATCATATGTTCGAAGTGCTGAAGACTTACGCCCAGCACGAAACGCAATCAAGGCTGCTGGATTACACACCCCAATTATTGCTAAAATAGAGCATCCTGCTGCACTAGATAATCTACACTCAATCCTAGAAGCTGCAGATGGAGTGATGGTTGCAAGAGGAGACTTAGGTGTCGAAATTCCTCTTGAATTAGTCCCCCTAGCTCAACAAAAAATCATCGATGCTGGATTAATGAGAGGAATGGTTGTAATTGTTGCTACACAAATGCTCGAATCTATGACTCTGAATCCAAGACCTACACGGGCTGAAGTAAGTGACGTCTCAACTGCAATAAGACACGGTGGAACTGCTGTAATGCTTTCAGGAGAAACTGCGTCGGGCGACCATCCAGTAGCAGCTGTTGAAACAATGGTGAAAATCGCTAATGCTACGGAAGCAGGTTTGGTATCATCTGGTGGCACTCCTGGAGCCTTGTCTAAATTTAGATCTACAAGAGCAGTAGCGCACGCAGGTGTTGAGTTAGCAAAGATGTCTGGTGCAAGGCATATTCTTGTTGCGACTCAGCATGG
>CAXGTB010000200.1:0-2877 GCA_964012565.1 uncultured euryarchaeote
GATGCAAAGATTTGCACAAAACTGGTACTATCTCCGGTAATGGCAAATAAACAGAAGGTGAAATTTGGCCCAGGGATCGAAGGCTTCGCAAGAAGGGGACTCAACAAGCGTCCTGTAGTCGCAGGTGACAGGATTTTCATTCCTGGAATGACACTGTTTGCAGAAGCACTGCCATTCGCAGTACTACAAACAACTCCCAAGGGTATTGTTCAGGTGAATTCAGATACAGATATTGTGATCAAGGATGAAGCTATTGACGACGAGGATGTAGGTCAATCTCAAGGAATCACTTACGAGGACATAGGAGGTATTGGAAATCAATTGCTCAAAGTTAGAGAAATGATTGAGTTGCCTCTAAAGCATCCAGAACTATTCCGCAGACTTGGTATAGACCCTCCAAAAGGAGTATTGCTACACGGACCACCAGGTACTGGAAAGACCATGATTGCAAAAGCTGTTGCTACAGAAACTAACGCACACTTTACAGTAATCAACGGGCCGGAAATTATTTCCAAATACTACGGAGAATCTGAAAAGCAACTTAGAGAGATTTTCGATGATGCTGCAAACAATGCTCCTGCGATTGTTTTCGTAGACGAAATTGATTCTATCTGTCCAAAGCGCGAAGATGTTAGCGGTGAAGTTGAACGTAGAGTTGTTGCTCAGATGCTTACATTGATGGATGGAATGCAAGGACGTGACAATGTCATCGTTATCGGTGCAACCAACAGAAGAGACGCCATGGATCCTGCTCTAAGACGACCTGGACGATTCGACAGGGAAATCGAGATTGGAGTTCCTGATAGAGAAGGAAGAAAGGAAATTCTAGATGTCCACACTAGACAAATGCCAATCGCCGACGATTTTGATGTTGAATGGGTATTAGAGAACTCATATGGTTTCGTTGGTGCAGACCTAGCGGCGCTAGTTAGAGAGTCTGCAATGAAAGCACTACGAAGGTACCTACCTGAGATCGACCTTGATGAAGAGACAATCCCTCCTGAAGTACTTGAGAAGATGGAGGTCAGAATGGATGATTTCCGCCTTGCAATTCGTGAAATTGAACCTAGCGCACTTCGTGAAATTTATGTTGAAATTCCAGACGTTTCATGGGAGAGTGTTGGCGGTTTAACCGAAATCAAAGACCGTTTGAAAGAAAGTGTGGAATGGCCTCTAACCAAGCCCGAATTATTCGAGCACTTTGGAATTAAACCACCTCGAGGAATCGTTCTATTCGGAGCACCTGGAACTGGAAAGACACTTCTTGCAAAGGCGATAGCGAATGAAGCAAAAGCCAATTTCATATCCATTAAAGGTCCTGAATTAATTTCTAAGTGGGTTGGAGAATCTGAAAAAGCTATTCGTGAAATTTTCAAGAAAGCCAAGCAGTCTTCTCCTTCGATTATTTTCTTGGATGAATTCGAATCTATTGCGGGAATGCGTTCATCCAACTCCCAATCGGGCGGTTCTGATGTAGCAAATCGTGTTGTAAATCAACTACTTGCTAGCATGGACGGAGTAGAGAGTTTGGATGAAGTTATTATCGTCGCAGCAACAAATAGGCCAGAGATGATTGATCCAGCATTACTTCGTAGCGGTAGGTTCGAGCGTGTACTTCACGTTCCTCCGCCAGACAAACCAGCTAGAGAGGCTATAATGAGCATCCATTCTTCTGACATGCCACTGTCTTCCTTCTCAATGAAGGATGTACTAAACGGCATGGAAGGATTCACAGGAGCGGATATCGAAGCAGTCTGCCGTGAAGCAGCATTAATCGCAATGCGTGCTGGAAAGAAAAAGGTGACAAAAGGCCACTTTGAAGATGCAATTTCCCGAGTAAGACCTACTGTTACTCCAGAGATGCTTGAATACTATTCGAAAATGGAAGAAAGATTGACCTCTGGACTATCAAACATCAAGCGGACAAGAGACACTGGATACGGCATGGAATCAATGTGAAGCCGTCCATTCGCCGTATGATTGAAGTGTCGTAACTCACTGCGTAAAACGAAAGGAGAAGGTCCGGCCATGTCAAGTTTCAGCGGAGAGTTCCTAAAACGAGCTGTTGTAGATATCAATGGCGACTTATTTGGACATCTCGCAGATATCATAATTGAACCAAAAAGTGGCGAAATATCTGAAATTTTAGTCGAAGTTATTGCAGAAATTGACGTCTCTAAACTCCCATGGCCGAGCGAGGGAGGATTTTGTCACGTTCCCGCTCAAGAAATCAACCAAATCGGCTCACGTATCGTGTTAAGACGCTGAGCAATTAATTATCATCTGCCCACAACCTTCTAAACCCAAGGTAATGGTCGGTTGTCTGTAACTTGTACTAGAGGTGATAGATTGGACCAAAAGCCGCGCTTTAACAAAAGAAGATTGCTTCTTCAAATTGCGTTCTGGTTTGTTCTACTTATGTTGCTATCAACGGTAATTTCGCAAGTTATCAACATCGGTAATGAAGACGGCCAATCCGCTTATGGCGATGATTGGGATGATATGTCGGCATTCCGTCAAGACATCAAGGACATGGGAATAGAAACAAAATCATTAGTATCCTCTCCTCTGCTATTGGCGGATATTGAAGATCCAGCAAATACTACATTCATCATCGCAGGTGTCGAAAGAGATACGCTATCTTTACCGCAATTCTCTTCTGATGGATTCCTAACTTTTGCTTCCGAAGATGGCTACACACCTGCTGAAGTTGAAGCCATCAAAGAATTCGTCTTTGCCGGAGGAGATGTACTCGTAATGGATGATTTTGGTTATTCTTCTTCAATAGCTGAAGCTTTCGGTGTTCGATTTAAAGGAGTACAGCTTTACGATACTGTTTACGTTACTGAACTGGATTACAACTTCGTTTGGATGTGT